>JASLBO010000551.1 GCA_030146605.1 Sphingomonas sp.
CTCGATTTCAGGCTGTCGGAAGTTTCGAACGGGCTGGAAGAGAAACTGGCCAAGGAGCACGAGACACGCATCGAAACGCTGCGCGGTGAACTGCTCGGCGCTGACGGCAAGATCGCGGAAAGCCTCGACGCAAAAATCGATCAGGGCCTCGCCGCTACGAAAGCCAATGTTCTCGAGGCGGCGAGCGGGCTGGTCAAGGCGTCCGAGGCGCGTCTCGCCACCAGCGTCACGGATCAGGTCGCCGCCGCCCGCAAGACCTTGTCGGCGAGCCTGCGCGATCAAGCGGATAGCGCGGTTGCGGCGGGCCTCGCCAATGTCGACGCGCGGATCGGTAGCGCTGTGGATCTGCGGGTCGAGTCGCTGGGCAGCAAGCTCGCGGCCAATCTCAACGAAACGATCTCCGTCAGCACCGACCAGAAGATCGCCGCCAGCACGGTGACGCTCGGCAAACGACTGGAGGCGGTGGAGGTCAATGTGGAGGGCCTGCGGGCAGGACTGCCTCGACAGGTCGAGAAGCAGGTCGCCGCAGCCGCCGAGACGCTCCAGGCGCGGGTCGACAGCCAGGCCGATGCGCGGGCAGCGGCGCTGACCAAATCGCTGACTCCGATCATAGACCAGCGCGTCAATGCCGGCGTCGATGCCGGGCTGATCAAGATTCGCAGCGCCGCGTCCCAGACGGTGACGGAGGCATTGGCCGATCTCGATACCCGCATCGCCACCTCGGTGACCAGCGCGACGCGAAGCTTGCCCGATCAGGTCGCTACGCAGGTGAAGACGCAGATCACGCAAGCCAATATTCCGGGGCAGATTGCCACCGCCACCACCGCCACCGCCAGCCAGCTTCGCAACGAGATCGCCGCCAGCGCGGCGAATGTGACTGCAGTGAACGCGGCCGCACTGAGCAACGTGCGCAGCGAGATCGGCACTGGCGCGGCGACGCGAGCGGCCACGCCGGCGGCACCCACTCTCCGCAATCCCCGCGCGCCGGGCTGAGCGGCGCATGTTGGGGACACTCGAAGCCAGACTGGCGGCGGTAGTTTCCGATGGCGTATCGTCACGCGCCCATCTCACGGTCGGTATCGCGCCGCTTGGGCAGCCGGGCGTTGGGAAAGGCGATGTCATAGTCGCGCTAAGCAGCTTCGTGCCCGAGACCGGCTTCGTTCCGCACACCAGTCACGCGCTGGGCGCGCCGGCCGCGCCGCAGAGCCGCCGCATCCTTCCGCTGCGCTTCGATATGCTGATCCAGTTTCGGATGCGCCCCGCTTCGGCATCGGAAACGGCCCGCGCCGACGCCCGGACGCTGCTGCTGGAGGACATGTCGGCCGTCGCCTATCTGCTCGCCGAGCCGAGCCTGCAGAACGGAACCGGGCTTGCCGCCGCCGACCCCGATCCGGGCTTTCGGGTGCTGAGCTTCGCCCTCGCCTCGGCGACTGCGCCGGCGGACGTCACCGACGGCTGCTATGCCGGGCAGCTGGTGATGCGCGGCGATGCGCAAGTCTGGCCGGCCGGCGTGGCGACGGACGAAGGCGTGATCGAGACCATCGACCGGGTGATCGAGCCGTTGCCGATCGCCTTCCGCACGGCCCATGCGACAGTGCGGCCGGGAATGTCGACCACGATGACCGCGGTCCTCGGTTCGCTCTGGCGCCTGGTCGACGCGGCGAATGGCCAGCGTGGCCCCGCGGATCTGGCACTGGCGGTGCTTGCCGATGTCCCGCTGCCGCTGCGTGGAACGATCGGGATGGGGACCGCCGGCGCCGAGACGGGGGTACGCATCGTCCCGGCATCGCCCGAAGTCGCGATCGCTTACACGGCACCTGCGGGGAATCCGGGTCCGGCCGGGCGGCTGGAATATGTCGCGGTCCATCTCGCCACCCCCGATGGCCGCAAGGGCGTGTATCTCGGCGCCGTGCCGATCCAGCTGGTGCCGGCGCCATGAGAGCGGCCGGCAAACCCCTATTCTACGCCGTCGAGATCAAGGCATCGGAGCTCATGGGGGTGATCGCCGGCGCGATCGAGCCGCCGGCCATCGACACGATCGAATTCCCCGACGAACAGGGCGGCGACCAGGAACGGCAGCTCGCTTTGCCCTATTTGCCGGGCATGGACGAAATCGCAGTGCGCTCGGCAGAGCTGGCGTTCCGCGTCGGCGACAAGACGCTGGACGTCACGGCCTATTCGATCAGCAACGGGCCGGGCGGGGCGGGCGTGGTGCTGACCTTCCCGGCCGCGATGCTCCTGCGCAGGGTCGAAATCCAGCATGCCGAACCGACGCCGCCCAACACCGTGATGCGGCTGGTCGTGCGGCCGATGCAAGACGGCGCGGCCGGGCCACCGATCCTGGCCACCCCCGACTTTCCGCCTGCCGGCGGCATGTTCGGACGGGTTCTGACCGGACTTGGCGCCGCCAGCCTCGGCGACGGGCGCACGATGCTGACTTTTCCCGATCTGCTCGGCACCTCGTGGCTGCTGCAGCTGGCGACGGTTCCGGCGAGCGACGGAAAGGTCACCGATCTCTCGCCGCGTTCGGTGGTGCCCAAGATCAACAGTGTCGCGGTTGCCGCTGCCCCGCGCAACCTGTCGCTGACCCTGCTGGGCAGCCCGCCGACGCCGCTGTGGGGCAACGCCGATGTGCTGCTCCCCGGCAGCGGCGTGCAGGATGTCAGCTTCCTCCCGATCGCGCAACGCCGACTGACCGACGCCTTGGCCGCGTCGGATGCCAATGCGCTGACGCTGCCGCTGGCGCTGCGTTTTCATTCGGACACCGGTGCGAAGCTCGAAGTGACACGGCTCGCGCTGGCCGGCGACTATCGCGTGGCGCCGCTGGGCAAGGAGCCCCGGACGCTGCGGCTCGCGGCCCGGCCGATGCCTCTGCTGCTCGATGCGCCGGCGCTGCTCCGTCCGAGCGAGGGGAAGGTGACGCTCACCGCGCGGCTGCTCGGCCGCGCGCTGAACGCCGGATCGCAGCCGGCCCCGCTCGCCGCGCCGGGGCGTGGATTGCGCGCGACCACCCAGCGGATGGTCGCGGCGCGGGTGCCGATTGCGGCGCGGGACGGTGATCCGGCGGACACACCGGTGCCGCTGGCGAGTATCGCGCTCCGTATCGATACGCCGGGAGCCGCGGAGATCGCGCTGGAGCTGCGCGGCGATAGCGGCGGCCGCCCCGGCGCCGCGCTGGCGCCGGCGATCGTTCGCCAGATCGATGCGGTATTCGCGGACTGGTCCGAGTTCGAGCTGCCCGCCCCGCTGCTGCTTGCACCCGGCAGTGCTTTATGGGTGGCGATCCGGCTCACCAAGGGCGACGCTTTGTGGCATGCCGCAAGCGCGTCGAGCCCCGGCGGCACCGGCAGCGCCTGCATCAGCGCGGATCGTGGCGCGAGCTGGGGCGATGCCGCGGACGCGCTCGGCTTTGCCGTGCCGCTGCTGGTCCAGGCCTTTCATGTCGAGAGACCGCCCTATCGCCGGCCCGAGAACTTCTACCATGACGGCATTGCCCCGCTGCCGGGCGACATGCAGGCCGGCGCAGCGGCGGACACCGAAACCCAGTTCCGCCTCGCCGATGCCCTCCTCCCCGGGGCGGTGCTCGACCGTCTGGTGACGGCGCCCCCTCGCCCCGGCAGCGCGCGCGGCGACACCCGGATCCTGCTTTATTCGTCGACCGTGCTCGATCTGGTGCTGACGGGCATGTCGCTCAGCTACGACCCGCTCGGATGAGCGGGCTGTCCGCCCTTTTCTCGCTCGATACGGGCGGGCTCGACGCCAAGATCGAACTGGCGGGCAGCACGCAGAACGGAAGCATTTCCGTCAGCATCACCGATCCGCTCGATCTGCTCGGCGAGACCGGCGTGCTGATCCGCTCCATCGGGGACATCGCGCAGAGCGGGGGCGACTTGCCCGACCAGATCGAAGCGATGTTCGGCTCGCTCGCCAACATCGCGCCTTTCGCCGGTCTCACGAGCGTGGCCGAATTGATCGACATCCTCGCCGCGCTCAAGGACCGGCTCCAGCCGCTGCGCGACCTGATGGACATGGATCCGGCGGCGATGGTCGAGCATGCGATGCAAGGGAGCGGTGGCCCCGGTGCGCTCGTCGAGCAACTGGTGTCGCAGGTGACCGACACGCTGGCCGGCGAAGTCCCCGAGGTCATCGCCATCCCGATGGCGGCCTTGCGCGATCTCGCCGGCGGCCTTCCTGCCGATCCGGCGGCGATCGCGGCCTTCTTCGCGCGCTTCATGCTGGGGCTGGATATCGGCGCGATCCGCTCGCCCTTCGAACTGCTCGACGCGGCGCGGCTCCAGATCGAAGGCGGCGCCGACATCGCCGCGCTGGAGGCGCGGATCGTCGCGGTGACGCTCGAGGTCGAGCTCGTCGGTGACGCGCTGCTCGGCCACGCGCCCGACCTGCAGGCGGCACTCGCCGGGCTCGCCGAGATACGCAGCGAGATCGATCTGCTGACCGGCAGCGTGCTGCCCGGTGCCTTCGATTCGCTCGCTGCCGATATCGGGTCGATCGATGTCGCGGCACTTGCGGCCAACCTCGACGCGGCGCTGGCACCGCTGCTTGCGCACGTACCGGTGCCGCCGCAGGGCCTCGGCGACTTCTTCCTGCCGCCGCTGCAGACGATCGGCGGCGGAATCGACTCGCTTTCCCCCGCGATGATCGCCGAATTGCTCGCCGAAGTCGAAGCGGACATTCGCGAAAAGTTCGCGGCGAGCGGAATCACCAATTTGCGTGACGACGTCACGACGTTGCTCTCGGGAGTCGTTGCCTTCCTCAACGGCCTGCCGCTTCCGCTTCTTCGCGACAAACTCACCCAGGCGTTGCTCGGCATTCAGGGTGAGCTGGGCGCGATCGGCGATTTCTCGCCGGTGGGCGATATCGCGGCCAGGATGCAGGAGGTCGCCAATGCGATCGACGATGTCGATACCGGCGCGGTCACGGACCAGATCGCGGCGCTTGCCGACGAGGTTCGCGACTTTGCGGACCAATTCCCGATCGACGCGATCAAGGACGAACTCGCCGCGCTGCTCGATGTCGCCAACGGCCTCGTGGCGGACCTGCCGCCGCTGATCAACGATCTCAAGGCGCAGATCGACGGCCTTGCGCATGAACTGACATCGATCGACCTGTCGGCGGCGGGCGACGCTTCGGTGGCGGTCGTCCACGATCTGCGCACCAAGGTCAAAAAGGCGCTCGACAGCGCCGACCTTCCCGATGCGCTCAAGGTCCCGCTCGGCCTCGTCGCGGGCGAGGTGCGCGAGATCGACCTCACCGCGAGCATCGACGGGCCGCTCAGCGACATCGTCGCCAAGATCGACATCACGGCGGCGCTGGCACCGGTGCAGGGGGCAATCGACCAGGCACGAGCCGCGCTGCAGAAGCTCAGCCCGGCCGCGCTCGCCGGGCAGCTCGACGCGCCGTTCGAGGCAGTGCTCGACAAGCTAGAGGATTTCGGACCGGCCGCGATCATCGGCAAGCTCTCGGAATGTTTTCAGGTGGCGATCGGTCAACTCGACCAGCTCGATCCGGTCGTGCTCGTGCAGCCGCTCCAGGATGCGTTCGACGCGATATTGGCCAAGGCGCGGCAGGCCGCCGACCCGGCGCCGCTGCTCGCCCCGCTTGTCGAGGCATATGCCGAACTCCAGTCGCTGCTCGACGCGATCGACCCGACCCGGCTGATCGGCGGCGTGCTCGGCGAAGTCACCAAGCTCCCGGGCACGCTTGCCGACGCCACCGAGACCGCCCTCGCCGGCAAGATCGATCCCGCCGCAGTGCTGCCCGAAGGGGCAAACGGCGCCTTCCGTTTCGGAGATGTGCTCCGCCCGTTCGCCGCTTTGGTCAATCAGGCGCGCGCAATGGTCCGCGGCGGCGCGGCCGACCTGCTGGACGAAGCGCTCGCCTTCGTCGGCCAGCCGCTGGCGCTGCTTTCCAGCGCCGGCCAGATGGCGGGCGGGCACGTCGTCGAAATCGCGAATGCCATCGAGAAGCGCCGCGCGCTTATCGACCCGACGGCCCGGTCGGGGCCGATGGCGCAGCTTCGTCACGCACTTGCCCGGCTCGGCCGGATCGAAGCGAGCCTCGCCGCAGCAGGTCAAGGCAGCGTCGAATTGAACGGCGCCGTCGGATCGGTCCAGCTCGATGTCTATATCACGATCTCTGCGCCGAAATGTCACGCGCTCGATACCGCGACCGACGGTCTCGGCAGCGGCCTCCAGACCGATCAGCTCAGCCGCTCGATGGTCGCGCTGGGAAACGTGATCTCCAGCTTCGTCCCCCCCGGGCTGGCGCTGCCCGACACCGAGGCGGCGATCCTCGATCGGATCGATGCGCTGTTGGACGTCATCGATCCGACTTCGATCGCCGACGAGATGGACGCGATCGGCCTGCAGCTCCTCGCCAAGTTCCAGAGCTTCGCGAACGAGATCGCGGCAGGGCTGTTCCGCATCTGGAACGCCATATTCGAGGAGATGCTCCCGGTGCTGCCGCAGGGGCTGATTCCGGTGCTCGGCGAAGTGCTGGACGCGATCCGCGCGCAGCTCGCAGTGCTCGACCCGGCCCGGCTGGAGGCCGAGCTCGGGGAGATATTGGACACCGTCATCGCCCAGCTTCAGGCCTATTCGCCTGCCGCGTTCGCCGGCACGCTGTCGGGCAGCTTCAATGCGCTCAAGCACAAGATCGGCGAGCTCGACCCCAAGGCATTGCTCGGCGATCTGGACCCGCTTGCGCAGGTGATCGACGATTTGAAGACGCTCAAGCCCTCGGTGGTGCTCGCGCCGCTGACTGCGCAGGCGGAGCAGGTCGACGAGGCGCTGGTCGGCCTGCTCGACTTCAACCCGGCGGTGATCATCTCCGCAGCGATCGACAATCTGAAGCTGCAAATCGAACTCGTCCTCCAGGGAATCGAAGAGGAACTCGATGGATTATTGGGCGACCTTGAAGGCGCGGGAGGAGGCTCCGCCTCCATCTCGGTTTCCGTCTCCATCCAAGGCTGACGGAGGCCGCCGCCGCTATCCGGCCGATGCCGCGCGCGGGCGGCGGCGGCTGGATGTCGACGCCGGGGGACGGCCCGGCGCGCTGGTCGATGCCGAGGGAGTCGCCCTCGCTTTCGAGCATGACGGCGAGGGGAGCCTCCGCCGCGTCTCGTCGGGCGACTGGTTCGTCGCCATCGATGGGCCCGCGTCCGGCCACACCTTCGCCGCCAGCGATCCGGCGGGGCGCACCGAGATGCTGCTTGCCCGTGGCGGCAAGCTCCGCACGCTGACCCGGGGCACCGATCGTATCGCGCTGGAGTTCGATGCCTATGAGCGCGTGCGCCGGGTCGAGCTGCCGGGCTCGGCCAATGCACTGGCCTATGAGTGGGACGAATCCGGCGGCTGCGTCATTCGCGCGGAAGGGGGCGGCCCGCTGCTGACTCTCTCCGCCGCCGGAATGGCGCGCCGGATGACGCTCGACGACGACACCTGGTGGGAAGAGGAAGTCGACCTGACGCGTCTCCGGCTGCGCGCCGCGGTGGGCGGCGCGGTCTGCGACACGCTGGATATCCGCCTCGAGAATCTGGCGGCGATCGCCGAGCGCCGATGGTCCGACGGCAGTGGCGACCGCTTCACGCGCGATGCGGAGGGGCGACTGGCGAGCTGGACGCGATTCGATGGCGGGAACAACCAGCAGGAACGGCATTGGCGGTACGACGGCGGCGATCTGGTCGAGGACAGTCGCGGCACGCGCACGATCGGAGAGGGCGGCCGCGTCATCGCACTCGAAAGCGACGCCGCTGTCGCTTATCGCTACAATGCCGCGGGCCACCGCACGATGCGGATCGCCGACAACGGCGAGACGCGCTATTTCTATGATCCGCTGGGTACGCTCACCGGCGTTCGGACCCCCGACGGCCGCCTGACCCGCTTCGAGATCGACGGCATGGGCCGCCGGGTCGCCGTCCGACGCGACGGTGCCGTCGTCCGTCACGAGCATCGCGACGAAGTCGGCCGGCTCTGGGCGGTTACCGATGCGCGGGGCGAGGCGCTCCACGTCTACATCTGGATGGGCGACCGGATCGTCGCCCGGATCGACGGCGCGATCGGAGCACCCGTCGCGGAGGCCTATCTGTGCGACCTGCTCGGCACCCCCAACGGCGTGCTGATCGCGCAAGGGGACGACTGGCGCTTCGAGCGAGTCGACGCCCCGCCTTATGGCCGTGCCGACGATTCCGCGCGACCCACGCTCTACAGCCATTTCGGCGATCCCGAGACGGGCCTGATCCATTTCGGCGCGCGCGACTTCGATCCCGAGCTCGGCCTCTTCCTGACTCCCGATCCCTGGCATGGCGGCGAGGACGATCCCCGGCGCTGGGCAGGCGCGCCCGACGCATTGATCGAGCACGAGCTTCCGCAGGCCGGCGTCCATACCTATGCGCTGTGCCGCTTCGATCCGCTGGGCCGCTACGATCGCGACGGGCACGCCTCGTTCGGCAGCGTCATGCTGCACATCGTCCGCTATGTGCTGATGTTCACCTGGGGCTTCCCGCTCACCGCGGTGTCGATCTACTTCTTCGAGCCGTTCAATCTCTACATGGAGATTGTCGGGCTGATCGTCTGGCTGATCAAACAGGGGTGCGAGGACAAGAGCCACCCCTGGGGCAACAATACGATCGCCAAGGCACAATGGGGCCTGGGCAGCACGCGCCAGGCGACCTTTGCATTGGGCCTCAACGGGTTTTTGCCGCGCGTCGTCTCGGGACGGGGGCTCAACGCCGACCGCGCCGTCACGGTGGGCAACGTGATCTGGATCAACAGCGTCGAACTCGACGTGCTCGCGCGTGCCGAAGTCGTCGAGGTCGACGATATCGGCGGCGGCGCTGCAGGCCCGCCCGCGTTCAATGACGATTCGTCGAAACAATCGGTGGTCGCGCTGCTGGCTTCCGACAAGGATGCGAAGCAGCAGCTCCACGTTTCGGCATGGACGCGGGGAATGGGCAATGCCGTGGCGCTTCGCGCTCCCCCCGCGGGCACGGCGGTCCAGGCATTCGGCGATCGCCCCGGCGGCCATGTCACGGGGGGGCTCCATCTACGTCATCCGGTTCCCGTGGATGTAAAGGTGCCGCGCGAGACGGGCGCCGGGGAGAAACTCGAAGTCCGCGAATTTCTCCGTGGCCCCGGCGACCCGTCGATGGACCTCGAGACCACCGCCAGCGTCTGGTTCAGCCTAAAGCTTCCCAAGGATACCGGGTTCGTCACCGGGAACTGGCTCCGGATCACCGCGCCCAAGGCGGATCCGAAGCCCGATGCCGCGTTCCTCCGGGTCCGCGAGGTCCTCCCCGCCGCCGACCATGCCGCGCTGATCCTCAACGCCGAACTGCCGCCGCGCTTCCAGAACGCCAACATCTCGGCGAAGCTGCTCGTCGAGACGGCCGAGGCCGTTGCCGGCGAGACTCCGAGCGAGAGCTGGGCCGGCGGCGCCACGCTGACCCTGGCCGCCCCGCCGGCGGCGACGCCGGGCTATCCGCCCAACTTCGCGACGGGCGCGATCGTCAGGATCGACGCCGCCGCGCCTGCGCCTGCCGTACCGCTGCCCGGAGTCGCGGCCGGCGCGCCGGAGCTGGTCAGTTTTGCCGAGGTAAAGGCGGTCCGCGCCACGCTGACGCTGACGCCGAATGCCGACGGCATCGTCAAAGATAGCAGACTGCGCCGCTGGGTGCCGCAGGCGACTGCCAAGGCGGCCGGCGTAATTGCCAAGAAGGGCGAGCGCGGCAAGATCGTACTGGTGGGCAAGCCCTCGATCGCGAAGGACGATTTGCTGATCGTCACCGCCGCCGGTGTCGCCGATCCCGTCTTCGTCCGGGCCAAGGATGCGCCCTCGGGCGGGGTGCTGGAGATCGATCCCGCGCTTCCCGAGGCGATGGCGCCCGCCGATGCCGCCAATGTCGCGCTCCAGCTCACCAAGGCCTCCACCTCCGACACGGATATCGGCACGGCCACCGGGCCTGCCGCTGCCGCGAATGTCGAAGTCGCGATGGACCGCACCGGGGCGCTCGCCGAGGGTCATTATGTCCGGGTCGAGGTCGGCGGCGTGCCGTCGCTTCGCAAGATCGGGGCAGTCACGCAATTCGGCATGGATCTAACCGATACCCCGGTCGGCACGGGCCCTTACAAATTGACCCGCGCCAAGACGATTCCCGACAAGACCCGCAAGAATGTCGAGCTCGCGCCGCCCGGCCGTTTTCTCAAAAAAACCGGTGCGAGCGGAGTGATGGGCGACTGGCCCACCAAAATTCTCGCGATCGAGCTCGCCGGCCGCGGCAGCGCCGGCTCCGAGAACCCGGTCTTCTATGTGCGCTGGCCTGCCGCCGCCCGCCCTCCGGAGTTCCATCCCGGGTTCCACAATGCGTGGAGCTTGATCGTTCAGGGCGCAGACGAATATGTCGTGCTGGAAACACCGCTGCCTCTGGTCCGGCGCGACGACAGTGACGGCAACATGAAGACCTGGTGGCGCGTCGAGCCCGACGACTATGAGGGCTATGGCGACGTGCTGATCGATCCGCCGCCGGCGGTGCCGCCGCCGCCCCTGAAGCTTCAGGCGCTCGAATATGGCGCATCGGCCGCGGTGCGGGCGGACAAGGACGGGCGGCGGGTGCTGGCCTGCGAACCCGAGACGCTGGTTCCCATCTCGCCCAAGGTCCATGATACCCATCGCCGCGCGCTGATCGAACATGAATTGCATCACACGGTGCAGTGCAATTTCTGGGGTCCGCTGATGACGGCATTGCCGCTCTCGGGGCTGATCATGTCGGTGACCGACCTCATCGGGGCGGCGGGTGTCGAAATGCCGGAATGGCTGCATCACGTCGACCGCGATGCCGCGGGCAATCACCCCTCCAGCGTCGATGGACGCATCCCCCACAACACCGAGCTGAACCCGTTCGAGGTGTTCAGCATCGGTGGGCTCCTACAGCTTTCGTGGAAATATGCTTTCCTGGCGCCCTTTCACGGCTCACCCGCGCTTCACGACAAGATCGTGGACTGGGATTTCGAGGACATGGTCAAGGTGTTCAACCCGGTCAGCCGGCTGGTGACCCAGGCGCTGCCGCAGGTCGATGCGAATGCGCCCGCCAAGGAGCGTTGGGGCGCGTTCTTCGCACAGCTGCTGTCGCGTGCGCTCGACATGCGTTCGTGGACGCCATTTACGGGCTTTGTGCCCACCTTGCTTCCCGACGGTCCGACCAACTTCATCGAGCAGGGTGCCAGCCGCGCGTCGGGTGACCTCTACTCGACGATCCTGACTGCCAATGACCGCTTCAACCTGCGCACCTGCGGCCGACTGGCCGGATCGAAAGTCGACCTGTCGGCCGACCTGCATTCCGGGATCGGCCGGCCGGTGCGGCTGCTGCTGTTCCCCGAAAGCCGCTTCAACAGGGTTTTCGAATCCGCAGCCGCCGACGTGCCGGGGACGAAGGTCACCTTCCGTGAGCGTTATGATCGCGAGGAGCCCATCACCATCACATTGCCCGACGTGGCGCAGCACGCGCTGTTCCAGGACGACCTTTATGAGGTGCAGCATCTGACCCTTCCCGCACCCGCCAAGGTGACGATCGAAGGCCCGCCGCCGGCCCGCACTCCGATCGACTTCATGCCGGCCACCACGGGCGACATCGTATCGCCGAGGTTGCGTGCGCTCGTGCCGCTGCCGCCGCGGGTCAATCGTACGCTCGGCTTCTACATGCTTCCCATGACCAAGGGACGTCTGACGATCGGCGCCCCGCGGCCGTTCATGGTGGACGCCGAAGTGAAAATCAGCGGAACCGTCGGCGTCGGCGATACGATCACGCTGACCGCTGCCGCGCCCGGTGTGGCCGGCTTTCCGATCGTCGTCCCGGCGGCTGCCGTGGCCGGGGACGACACGAACAAGTTTGCGGTCAGCGTCAAGACTGCATTGCTCGCCAGCGCCCTTCCGGCCGCAGATATGTGGGCGCGCGTCGAGGGTTCGACCGTGAAGATCTATCTGCGCCGCGCGCAGACGCCGGCGGTTACCTGGACCGTTCAGACAACCGGATCGGTGAAGGCGAAGGTCGAGTTCGGCAAGGCTGCCAAGGCCGACGCCTATACCGAGTCGGTCACCCTGACGATCACCGACGAGGTCAAGCTCGACGGCGAGGAGATTCCCTGGTCGCTTCCCGCGGCGGTGGGAGCAGTGCCGGCGCCGGCCGTCCTCAAACGCTACCAGACCGAACTCTGCGAGCTCCGCATCCGCCTGCCCGACGGATCCAGCTCCGGAAAGTTCGTCGACGGCGGTACCAGCGACTTCGTTCTCGACCTCTCCGAGCCGAGCATTGCCGCCCAAACGAAGAGCGACCGCTGGATCCTGCCGATGCCGGCAATCGTCCCGATGACCGCCGCCGCGCCGCCGGCGGCAAAGCCGGTGCGGCTACGGCTGTTCCGGGTAATCAAGAAAACCGATCCCGGCTTCGATCTCGTCTTTGCCGACGTGCCCTCGCTCAAGGATGTCCCGAGCTATCTCGACGCCGACACATTCGCCGTTGTGCGCGACGTGCATTTCGAGATCGAGGAGTTGCCCGCGCACCTCGACCAGTCCTGCCCCTGGAACACGGCATTCGAGCTCAAGGTGCCGATCAAACTCGAGGGGGGAGCCGCTGCCATCACCGTCAAGCCTCCGCTCGGGCGGACGGACAATCTCAAGGCGACCTTGATCGGGGACGATGGGCGTGGCCAGAAATGGTCGATCGGCCCGCTGCCGGAGGCGATCGGCGACGATGTGATCTTCACGGTCGAAATCGCCTACGGCCCGCCCGGGGCTCTTCCTCCGAAAAGCTTCAAGCTGACCTTCAAGGCCGCGATCAAGGTGACCGGCCTGAATTTCAACTTGCTTCCGGGTACGGCGATCGAAGTCGACATCGCGGAAGGCACACCGCCTTACACGATCACCTTCGATCCTCCACTGCCCGGTCTCGGTGCCGTGCAAACCCCGGGCAAGGCCACCCTTCTCGCCAGCGGCGCACCCGAGGCGATGACCGACGTCAAGCTGATCGTCACCGACAAGTCGACGCCTGCCAAGATGGGACTGCGGCACCTCAGCGTGAAGAACATGCCCCCGATCCTGCTGCCCAACGACAGCACCGAATATTTCGATTATATCCGGCCCGCGACGCGCGGGCTGGCGACGCCGCTGATCAACGGCCGCTCCTCGGGCGGGGCCGGTCCCAATGTCGATTTCACCGAGCCGCTCGACGCGATGGAGAATGCCGTCAAGGCGCTCGGCAAGGGCGACTCGATCTACCTCTCGTCCTGGTTCTTCGGGCCGGCGACCAAATTGACTGCCGGAGGGCTGCCCGGAATCACCAATTGGGGTCAATTGCTCGCCAAAAAGGCATCCGACGACGTCAGCATTCGCCTGCTGATCAACGATTTCGATCCCATCTCGGGGCTTGATCTCTGGCTGGCGGCGGACGGCCTCGATCCGCTCAACACGATCATCGACGCGCTGCCGGTGACCAAGCGCGACAACCTCAAATATATCGTCTGCATGCATCCCGCGCATGTCGGCAAGCTCAAGGCGGCGATCGCCGGCAAGGGCTTCAACAACATCTATGTCGCGAGCCACCACCAGAAATTCATGGTGGTCCGCAAGGGCACCGACCTTACGGCGTTTTGCGGCGGCATCGACATCGAGCGCAGGAAGGCGCCGGACGTCTGGAACGATGTCGGTTTCGCAGGCTGGCACGATATCCACCTCCAGCTCGAAGGGCCGATCACGCGCGATCTCGAGCGCGAGTTCATCGAGCGCTGGAACCGCAGCCGTCCCGGCTCGCGTCCCGCGCATCCCGGCTGGAGCGGGTTCGAGGACCTGGCAGCCACGCCCTTGTCGGCAGCGGACGATGCGCCGGCCAAGAAGGTCCATCTGCTGCAGATGACGCGCACCGTCTCCGAGGATGGAACCGTCAGCCTCTATTCGACCAAGCGCGACGACATCAAACAGACCTATCGCCGGGGGATCCAGGGCGCGAAGCAGTTCCTCTACCTGGAGAACCAGTATTTCCGCAGCACCGAGCTCGCCGACTGGATCGTCGCGGCGGGCGTGGCCAATCCGGCGCTCGTCGTGATCATGGTCGTGATCGGCGAAGCGGAGGACGGCAAGAACATGGTTACGCAGCACGGCGACTATCTGCAGTTCCAGACGTTCGACCGGATCCACAAGGGGCTGGGCGCACGCGCCGAATTCTACATGATGCACGCGCGATCGGTGCATTCGAAGTTCCTCGCGGTCGATGACGCGTGGATGACGATCGGGTCGGCCAATGCAAATGTTCGCAGCTTCGAACTCGATAGCGAACTCAACGTCCAGATCGCCGATCCCGCGCTCACCAAGGCATTCCGAACCCGGCTATGGGCGCGCAATCTCGGCGAAACCGAGGCTACCGTCGCGGGCTGGGCGCCCGCGCAATTCCTCGCTCGCTGGCGGGCGATCGCACTCGCCAATCGGCCGAAGGCGCTCACCGAAATGGCCGGAGCAGGCATCCTCCTCTACGATTACACCGCGAAGCCCGGCGTGGAGCACGGCATCATCCCGGACGCACTCGTTCAGCTCGACTTCGGAAAGGATGGCGCGGGGAACGATCCGGATGCGCCGGCGGTCGCCTGACGCGATCAGGCTTCTCTACCGGCGCGCCGATCGCCTCGACTTCCTCGATCAGCGGCGACGGCGCGTAGAAGCCGCGCCCGAGCCAAGCACGGATCGTCCAGGGACCGGGACGATAGAGCGCCGACAGCCGCGGACTGACCCGCGAACCATAGTCACTGGGCGCATCCCAGCGCGCGGACGCCGCCAAGGTGAGCGCCGGGGTTCGAGAGCGCCACCGGCCTGGCTACTTGCGGATAAGGCGTCGCTGCGTCTTCGACCTCCAGTCGCCGTCTTCGAACGCCATGCCGGGTGACGCCCGAAGACGGCGACTGGCTCAAAGAAGGAAGTCGCTC
>JASLBO010000557.1 GCA_030146605.1 Sphingomonas sp.
GAACCGATCGACGAGGTCGCCGGACTGGTGAAGCTCGGTCTCAACGACGACTGAGCGCAGGGGTGCGCGGCGTTCGCGCCGCGCACCCGATCGCGGATCCAGAACCATGCCGATCGGGCTACGCGCCGGAGTCAGCTTTTGCGACGCGAGCGGTCATCTGATCTTTCTCGATGTGCCGCACGACCGCTATTTCGCGCTTGGCGCCGAGGCCGACACGGCTTTCCGGGCGCTGCTCGGCGGCTCACATGGCACCACCCGGGATCTGCAGCCGTTGCTCGATACCGGGTTCCTGATCGATGGACCCCGGATGCGCCCTCCGCGTGTCTGCGAGGCCCCCGCGGTACCGGGTGCCAGCCTGCTCGATCGCCCGCTTCCCCACATCTCACATGCGGGCGTCGCCCTTGCCGCGAGCGCGCTGCTGCGCACGCGGCTCCAGCTGCGCTGGCAGGGTCTGGGAGCAGTGCTCGACCGCGTCGCACGCGCGCGGCGCGTGGATCAAACGGAGGCGCCGTCGGCTGATAGCCTCGCGCGGATCGCCGCCGCTTTCGAGAAAAGCAGCGCGCTCACCCGATCACACGATCAATGCCTTGTCCGCTCGGCGGCGGCGGCGATCCGGCTTGCCGCCGCGGGCATCGCGACCGATTTGCTTATCGGGGTGCGGGTGCGGCCGTTCGCGGCGCATAGCTGGCTCCAGGCTGGCGAACTGCTCGTCAACGATCGTCTCGACAATGTGCGCGGCTATACGCCCATCCTGGTCCTATGACCGGGCCGCGATTTCTTGCACTCGATCGCAGCCCGGCGCAGGATCCCGCGGTCGAGGCCGCCGTGCGCGCGGGATTGCAACGGATCGCACCTTCTGCGCGCCTCTTCGAGAAGGGCTCGCTGCTCATCGGGACGACCGGTGAGCCGGTCCTGGAGCTGCCCGACGGACTTGTCATCGGCGCGCTCTTCGACCGGCGCTTTCCGGGTCTGGTCAGCACGGTTGGCGACAATGAGGCACAGCGGATCGTCCGCTCGCGCGGCCAGCGGCTGATCGACGGCTATTGGGGTGGCTATGTCGCGCTGCTCGCGCCGCCTGCCGGCCCGGTCGACGTACTGCGCGCGCCCTTTGGCGAGCTGCCTTGCTACCACGTGGCTCTTCCGTCCGGCACGGCGTTCGCCTCGGATCCGGGCATATTGGTGGCGTGCGGGCTGCTGCGGCCGAGGATCGCCTGGCCCGAAATCGTTCGCGAGCTGGGATGGCACGACCTGCGCGGCAGCGCGACCTGTCTCGAGGGGCTCGAGGGGCAACGCGGCGGCGAGCGGCTGACACCCGGGACCGAGTTACCCGATTGCACCATATTGTGGAATCCCTGGAACTTCGCCCGGCCGGGCGATCAGGGCCCCGAGACGCTCGAGGAACTGGTTCGCAGGAGCGCCGGCGCGTGCGTCGCGGCGCGCACCTCGCAATTCGACCGCGTTCTGCTCATGCTGTCCGGCGGTCTCGATTCCTCGATCGTCGCGGCGTGTCTCGCGGCTGGCCGCCGCCCTTTCGACCTCGTCACCTTCACCACGTGCGACGCTCCCGGCGACGAGCGCGACTATGGCCGGCTGATGGCGCGACATGTGAACAGACCGCTTCACGAACATCTGCGCGACGTGGCGCGGATCGATCCGGATTTCAGTCCGGCAGCGCGGCTCCCGCGGCCGGCGGGCCGGCTCTTCGAACAGGAGTCGCGACGGATCATCGAGGCGGTCGCGCGCGAAACCGGCGCAGGCGCAGTGCTGACCGGCGGCGGCGGCGACAACGTCTTCTGCGCCCTCCAGTCGGCAGCGCCGGTCGCCGACCGGATGCTGGTCGAGGGCATCGGTCGCGGCGCGCTCGCGACTGCGCGCGAGATCGGCCGGATTGCGCCGGCCAGCGTCGCTGCAGTGCTTCGTGCGGCGGTGGGACGGCTGGCACCTTGGCACAGGCAAAGTCCGGTGCAGCCCGATCTGCGGCTGCTCGCGCCGGCGATCGCCGATGCGGTCGCAACGGTATCCCCGCATCCCTGGATCGCGGCGCCGCGAGGGGCGCTTCCGGGCGCCGCCGCGCATATCAAGCTGCTCGCTTATGCAGAGAGCTTTGCGCAGGGCCATGATCCCGAAGCGCCGCTACAGGTGCTTGCGCCGCTGCTCAGCCAGCCGCTGGTCGAGACCTGCCTTGCGGTGCCGAGCTGGAACTGGTTCCAGGACGGCCGCAGCCGGGCGATCGCGCGCCGCGCCTTTGCCCGCGCGCTTCCGGAGGCAATCGCGCAGCGGCGTTCGAAGGGTACGCCCGACAGCTTCGTTGCAGAAATCTACGAGCGCTACCGCCCGCAGCTGCGCGACCGGCTTCTCGGCGGCGCGCTCGCCGCACACGGCCTGATCGACCTGCCAGCCGTGGCCCGGACCTTTGACGAAGCGGGCAGCATCGCACCCGCCGACTATCGCCGGCTGATGCGGCTGGTCGATGTCGAGAACTGGGTCCGCGCCTGGGCCATGCAAGGGGCCTGAGCCTCAGCGCCGCGCCGACCTGCTGTCGCGCAGAGCCTTCCAGCGTCGATATTGCGCGGCCTTGGCCGGATCGGGGTCCTCGCGCCCCTGCAGCCAGAAGGCGAACCAGTCGAGGTTGCGCGCGAAGATGGCACGACGATGCGCTGGCTGGCTTTTCATGTGATACTCGCCGGGAAAGACGAAAAGCTCGACCGGCTGTCCGCGCTCGCGCAGCGTGGCGAAGCTTTCGAGCCCCAAAATATACTCGGCGTCGGCAAGCTGCATCAGCATCGGCGTCGCGACCTTGTCGGCATTCAGCGCGAGCGAATAGTCACGCCAATATTCGGGATCGGGGCGCGTCGCCGGCGGATATCCCCAGCCGCGCGACTGGTCGGCATAGGCGATGCCGGCATAGATCATAGATGTCTGCGCATCGACGCAGCAGCTGCTGATCGAGGCGGCAGCGAACAGGGTGCTGTTGATCAGCGCGAAGCGCGCCGTCGATGCGCCGTCGCTCAGCCCGGTGATCCCGACCCGGCTGCGGTCCACCACCCCGCTCGCGACGGCCATCTCGATGCCTGCGGCCAGCGATGAGACGAGGCTGCGCTGTTCGGCCCAGTTCCTGAGATTGGCGGCGTTGAACTCGTCCCAGGTCCGGATTCCGGGGATACCCTGCGCGACGAAGGAGGGCCGTTCGGTGCTGAGCACGGCGAACCCCTGCGCGGCGAAGGCGAAGATCGGGAACTCGTTCCCCGTCCCGCCGCGCAGGAACCCGTCGCTGTGATAGCCCACAACAACCATGGGCAGCCGATCTCCCGCCGTGTATCCCGGCGGCAGGACCAGATCGCCCCATGCCTCGCGACCCGAGGCGTTCCTCCAGCGCAGCCGTTCAACCTTGCCGAGCTGGAGGATTCCGAATTCCGGATTGGGATCGAAGACGCGCACGCTGCGCCCGCTGGCCACATCGATCCGGACGAGCTGCCGCGGCGTGGTCGCATTCTCCCGCAGGCACACGAGGTCGTCGCCTGCGGAAACGCAGCCCGTCAGGACGTCCGTGGTTGCAAGCACGGGCTTTGCCGCCGCCGTGCCCGGCCGCCAGCGATACAGCGTCGTGCGTTCCTGGGCCCAACCGTCGCGGCGCAGGAAGCGCATCTCACGACCCGCCTCGTCCCACCACAGGCCGTAGATGCCGTCGCCGCAGCCCCTGGCGGTGCAGGGCCGTGGCACACCCCCGACCTCGACCACCAGTCGGGTCGGCCCCATAGGCCGCGCGTCGCCAGGCTCGACCCAGGCGCGTTGGCCGTTTGCCTCGGCGAGCAACGCCGTTCCCTCGCCGGCGCCTCCATGCGTGTCCTCCGGCAACGCCGCCGGCTGTCCCGTAGCCACGTCGACTGCGGATCGGACCAGCGGCAGGTTGGCCGGAAGCAGCGGCCGAGGTCCGAAGTTGGGGGCAACCCGGGCATCGTACAGCCAGCCCGACAGTGCTTCGCGATCGATCGCGTGTGTCGCGTCGACGAGCGACGGCCGGGTCGCGAAGATCAACGGGCCATTGGCGGCGAAGTCGAAGGTTTCGACGTCCTGCTCCTCGGGCGAAAGTGCCAGCGCCGCGCCCCCGGCGGCTGCGACCCGCCAGAGCCTCCTGCTGCCCCGTTCGGACCGTTGGAACGCGATCCACCGGCCATCGGGCGACCATCGCGTCGGCGTCGGCGTGACATAGCCGACCGTAATCATTGATCCGCGGGTCGGAGTCTGGTTGATCGGCAGCTCGCCGGCATCCGCCAGCAGCCGCGGCGGCGATCGGCCGTCGAGCGCGACGACGACGAGCGCGCGGCAATAGGCATTGGCGTCCGGGTCGGCTCTGCTCAGAACGAACGCTACCAGCCGACCATCGGGCGAGACCGAAAGCGGACTCGGCTGGCGGAAGCTCGATCCCTCGGGCTGGCCGATCTCGCGCAGCCGCAAGATATCGTCAGGGTGCACCCCTCGCGGCGCGGCAGGGCTGCTGAACATGCGCGGCAGCAGGTCGCCACATCGCGCCTGCGCCGCGACGGGCATTCCCGCAGCGGCGAGCAGGACGGCCATGCGCAAGGTCCGGGCGCGCGACGCGGAAGACAGGACGAGGCTCACCATGACGCAGTGACTCCGACCATCGCGACGCGCCCGAGCGGCGAATAGTTGGTCGAGTCGAAACTGCTGTCGATCTGCGAGCTGCTGGCAATGGCATCCGGGTCCGCGCCAAGCGCATTCTGCAGGGAGAAATTGAGCGTCATCCCCCCTGCGGCCGCGCGTGATCGCAGGCGGTAGCGGGCGGTCAGGTCGAGCGTAGTGACTCCGTGGACCCGCACCGAAGTCGCCGTGCGCGTGTCGTCCACGCCTTGGGTAAAATTGAGCGAACCGTTGAGCGTCACCGGCCCGTCGGTCCAGGTAAGGCTCGCGCGCGCTCGCCAGTCCGGCGGCGTGAACAACAGCCCGCTCCTCGGCAGGATTGGCTGCCTGGCGGCGAGCTGCTGCCGGATGCTGAGA
>JASLBO010000558.1 GCA_030146605.1 Sphingomonas sp.
GATGGCGGCTGGTATTTCGACCTGTTGAAACGCGGCGAAGATGTAGCACCCATCCGGGATGCGCTGATCTTCGGCCAGGCCTTCGCCTCTGGAGGTGGGCACGCGGACCCTAAGGCGGCCGTTGCGGCGCTCTCGGACGATGCCGAGATCTGCGGCTGCAACGGCGTTTCCAAGGGGCAGGTGGTCGCCTGCATCGAAAAGGGGGCGTGCAGCCTCGACGCGGTACGCGCTGGCTGCAAGGCCTCGGCGAGCTGCGGTTCGTGCACCGGGCTGGTGGAGAACCTTCTGGCGCTGACGCTGGGCGACGAGGTTCAGGCCGGGCCGAAGACGATGTGTAAATGCACCAGCTTCGGCCACGACGACGTCCGCCGTGAAATCGTCGCGCAGGGAATGCGCTCGATCCCCGAAGTGATGCAGATGCTCCATTGGTCGACCCCCGACGGGTGCTCGAGCTGCCGCCCGGCGCTGAACTATTATCTGCTCTGCGCGCTGCCCGGCGACTATAAGGACGACCAGCAGAGCCGCTTCGTCAACGAGCGGATGCACGCCAACATCCAGAAGGACGGCACCTATTCGGTGGTCCCGCGGATGTGGGGCGGGCTGACCAACCCCACCGAGCTGCGCGCCATCGCCGACGTGGTCGAGAAGTTCAATGCGCCGATGGTCAAGGTCACCGGCGGGCAGCGGCTCGACATCTTCGGGATCAGGAAGGAGGATCTGCCCGCGGTTTGGGCCGATCTCAACGCCGCCGGGATGGTCTCGGGGCACGCCTATGGCAAGGCGCTGCGTACGGTGAAAACCTGTGTCGGTTCCGAATGGTGCCGCTTCGGGACGCAGGATTCGACCGGGCTCGGCGTCAAGCTGGAGCGCGGCTTCTGGGGCAGTTGGATGCCGCACAAGTTCAAGATGGCGGTATCGGGGTGCCCCCGGAACTGCGCCGAGGCGACGATCAAGGATTTCGGCGTGGTGTGCGTCGACTCGGGCTATGAACTTCACGTCGGCGGCAATGGCGGGATCCATGTCCGCGTCACCGACCTGCTGGTGAAGGTCGCGACCGAGGAAGAGGCGATGCATTATGCCGCCGCCTTCGTGCAGCTCTATCGCGAGGAGGCGCGCTATCTCGAGCGCACCGCGCCGTGGATCGAGCGGGTCGGGCTCCAGTATATCAAGGACCGCATCGTCGACGATGCCGGGCTTCGCGACGCGCTCGCCGCGCGCTTCTGGCACTCGCAGACCTTCAGCCAGGACGACCCCTGGGCCGAACGCGCCTCCGGCGAGGCGCGCGAACAGCATGCACACATGGCCGCATTCAAACCCCGTCTGGAGGAAATCGCATGACCGGCGAATGGCTCGATATCGGCTGGCTGCAGGAGATCCCGGTGCGCGGCAGCCGCACCGTGCCGGTCGATGGCGGCGAGGAAATCGCGGTGTTTCGCACCGGCGACGACAAGGTGTTCGCACTGGTCAATCGCTGCCCGCACAAGGGCGGCCCGCTGAGCCAGGGGATCGTCCATGGCCACAAGGTCTCCTGCCCGCTGCACAACTGGAACATCGCGCTGGCGACGGGCGAGGCGCAGGGCGGGGACAAGGGCTGTACGCCGGTGATCCCGGTCAAGGTCAATGCGGGGCGGGTGCTGATCTGCCGCGCCGGCGCGATGAAGGCGGCGGCGTGAGGCCTGTCACTTCTTCTCCCTCTCCCCGCTTGCGGGGAGAGGGCCGGGGAGAGGGGCAAGTGCCGCGCACTCTCCGCACTGCCCCTCTCCCAACCCTCTCCCCGGAGGGGAGAGGGCTTTTATGACGGCGATCCGCACGACCTGCGCGTATTGCGGCGTCGGTTGCGGGATTCTCGCGACGCGCACCGGCGCGCGTTCGGTCGAGATCAAGGGCGATCCCGAACATCCCGCCAATTTTGGCCGGCTGTGCTCGAAGGGCACGCATCTCGGCGAGACGGTCGGGCTCGAGGGGCGATTGCTCCATCCGATGATCGGCAAGCGCCGGGCGAGCTGGGACAAGGCGCTGGATCTGGTGGCGAAGCGCTTCCGCCAGACGATCGCCGAACATGGGCCCGACAGCGTCGCTTTCTACGTCTCGGGGCAGCTGCTCACCGAGGATTATTACGTCGCCAACAAGCTGATGAAGGGGTTCATCGGCTCGGCGAATATCGACACCAATTCGCGGCTGTGCATGTCGAGCGCGGTCGCCGGGCAGATGCGCGCGTTCGGCGAGGACGTGGTGCCGGCTTCCTACGACGATCTCGACGCCGCGGATCTGATCGTGCTGGTCGGATCGAACACCGCCTGGTGCCATCCGGTGGTCTATCAGCGCATCCGCGCGCGCTGCGACGCGGGCGCGAAGCTGGTGGTGATCGATCCGCGGCGCACCGAGACCGCCGAAGAGGCTGACCTGCATCTGGCGATCAAGCCGGGCAGCGACGTCGCGCTGATGAATGGCCTGCTGGCGCATTGCCGGATCAATGGACTGATCGACGAGACCTTCCTGTCCCGGAGCGTCAGCGTACCCGACGATTTCTGGGACAAGGTTGGAGAGGGGAGCGACCTGTGGTCGGTGGCGCGGGCCTGTGACTTGCCCCCTGCCGACCTCAGGCGCTTCTTCGAATTGTTCGCGGCAAACCCACGCACCGTCACGATGTTCAGTCAGGGCGTGAACCAGTCGCTGCGCGGCACCGATCAGGTCAATGCGATCCTCAACGTCCACCTCGCCACCGGACGGATCGGCAAGCCGGGCGCGGCGCCCTTCTCGATCACCGGCCAGCCCAATGCGATGGGCGGGCGCGAAGTCGGCGGGCTCGCCTCGACGCTGGCGGCGCATATGGATTTCGCCCCCGACAATGTCGCGCGGGTCGGGCGTTTCTGGGCGGCGCCGAACATGGCGCGCAAGCCGGGGCTCAAGGCGGTCGATCTGTTCCGCGCGGTGGGCGAGGGACGGATCAAGGCTTTGTGGGTGATGGCGACCAACCCGGCGGTGTCGATGCCCGATGCGGGCCGGGTGCGCGAGGCGCTGGCGGCGTGTCCGTTCGTGGTGGTGTCGGACGTGATCGCGGAGACCGATACGAGCAAGTTCGCGCATGTCCGGCTGCCGGCGGCTGCGTGGGGCGAGAAGGACGGCACGGTCACCAATTCGGAGCGGCGGATCAGCCGCCAGCGCGCCATTCTCGATCTGCCGGGCGAGGCGAGGCCCGATTGGTGGATCGTGACGAAGGTCGCCCACAAAATGGGCTGGCGGACGGGCTTTGCCTATGACCGGCCGGCCGATATCTTCCGCGAGCATGCGCGGCTTTCGGCCTATCAGAATGACGGCGGGCGGCTGTTCGACTTGCGAAAGCATGTCGCGATCGGCAACGAAGCATATGAAAACATTGAACCTTTTCGCTGGGGTGGTGATGCCTTCGCCGACGGGCGGTTCCCGACCGCGGATGGCAAGGCCCGGCTGATCCCGGTGCAGCAGATGGCGCTGCAGGATCCGCTGGCGAAATGGCCGATGACGCTGAACACCGGGCGCTATCGCGACCATTGGCATACGATGACGCGCACCGGGCTGAGCCCCAAGCTGGCGCGGCATCGTGACGAGCCTCTGGTCGAGGTGCATCCGGAGGACGCGGCAGGGCTCGGACTTGCCGATCGCGGGCTGGCGCGGGTCTCGACGCCGCAGGGCGAAAGCGTGTTCCGGGTGACCTTCAGCACCGGACAGAGGCGCGGCGAGCTGTTCGTCCCGATCCACTGGAGCGACCAGCATTCGACCGGCGGGCGCGCCGGGCTGTTGCCGCGGCCTTTGGTCGATCCGCATTCGGGCCAGCCAGGGTTCAAATCGACTCCCGCGGCGATCGTGCCGGTGGCGACCGCGTGGCGCGGGTTCCTGCTCGCGGCGGGCGAAGTCAGGCAACCCGAATGCCTGTGGGCGACGCGGGTGCAGGTGGCGGGCGGGGTGCTGTACGAACTGGCCGGCGAAGGCGATCCGGCGCAGCTCGACGCGCTGCTCCCCAAGGGCGAGCGCGTCGAGGTGCTGGACCGCGCGCGCGGATCGCGGCGGCTTGCGATCTTGAAGGACGGCAAGCTCGCCGCGGCGTTGTTCGTCACGCGCGAAGGGCTGCTGCCGTCGCGTGAGTGGCTGATCGCGCAGATCGGCGAAGCGGCGAGCGGGCCGGCGGTGCTGGCGGGTGCGCCGCCGGGCGCGCGCGAGGATCGCGGGCCGATCGTCTGCCTGTGCTTCGACGTCGGGCTGAAGACGATCGTCAGCGCGGTCGCCAGCCAGCAGCTGACCAGCGTCGAGGCGGTCGGCGCGGCGCTTTCGGCGGGAACCAATTGCGGCTCGTGCCGCCCGGCGATCCGCCGGCTGATCGAGCAGAACAGGAGTGCGGCCAATGCAGGATGATCTGATCGGGCTCGGCGAAGTGTGGCTGGTCGGCGCGGGACCGGGCGATCCCGACCTGCTGACGCGCAAGGCCGAGCGGCTGCTGCGCGCGGCGAGCGTGGTGTTCTACGACGCGCTGGTGGGCGAGGGCGTGCTGGCGCTGATCCCCGCGCATGTCCGCAAAGTGCCGGTCGGCAAGCGCTCGGGGCGGCATTCGAAGGATCAGGGTTCGATCAACAGCCTGCTCGTCGAGGCGGCGCTGGCGGGCGAGCGCGTGGTGCGGCTCAAGGGCGGCGATCCTTCGATGTTCGGGCGTTCGATGGAGGAAGTCGCGGCATTGGCCGAAATCGGCATCCGCGCGCGGATCTGCCCGGGCGTCACCGCGGCGAGCGCGGCCGCCGCATCGGCAGGCATCTCGCTGTCGCTGCGCGGGCTGGCGCGGCGGGTGCAGTTCGTCACGGCGCATGCGCGGACGGACGAGCCGCTCGATCTCGACTGGGCGCAGCTCGCCGATCCGGGCTGCACCACTGCGTTTTACATGGGTCGTTCGGCGGCGGGCGACATCAGCCGCAATTTGATCGCGCACGGGCTGGACCCCAGGACGCCGGTGCTGATCGCCTGCGATGTCAGCTTGCCAGGCGAGCGTTGCCTGCGCACCCGGCTCGATCTGCTGCCGCTCGCGGTGCAGGCGGTGACCGAGGGCAAGCCCACGCTGATCCTCGTCGGGGAGTCGGTGCGGCAAGGGGAGACCAAGGTCGAGCACGCATCCGCCGATCGCGTACTACCCTGATCCTCCCCCGCGAAGCGGGGGAGGGGGACCACGAAGTGGTGGAGG
>JASLBO010000029.1 GCA_030146605.1 Sphingomonas sp.
ATCGATGTTCGCAACGCAGTGCGATCCAACTTGCCATTGGCGTTGCGCGGCAATTCCTCGCGCCACTCATAGCGGCTCGGCTGCAGGAAGCTGGGCAGCTCGCGTCGCAGCCGATCGCGCAAATCCTGCTCCCGGCCGCCATCTCCCCGCGCCACCACCACGATCTTCTGCCCCAGCCGGTCGTCCGCTATGCCGAACGCCGCCGCTTCCGCCACCTCGCCCCCGCGCAGAACCGCCTCCTCGATCTCGGTCGGGCTGATGCGGTTGCCGGCGCTCTTGATCATCTCGTCGTAGCGCCCGACGAAGCGGAGCAGCCCATCCGGATCCTCGTCCACCTTGGCCCCCGACCACACCGCCATGCCGCCGCTTGTGGCGAATTCGGGCGCCGGACGGAAGCGCTGCGCGGTGCGTTCGGCATCCTGCCAATAACCCTGCGCCACCAGCGGCCCGGCATGGACCAGTTCCCCCGCCTCGCCCGGTGCGGCGCGACTGCCGTCGGGGCGCACCACCAGCACCTCGGCGAACGGGATCGCGCGCCCGATCGACTCAGGATGCGCATCGACCAGCGCCGGCTCCAGATAGGTCGAGCGAAACGCCTCGGTCAGCCCATACATCGGATAGAGATCGGCGTTCGGAAAGCGCTCCCGCAGCCCGCGCACCAGCCGCAGCGTCAGCGCCCCGCCCGAATTGGTCAGCCGCCGCAGCCGCGCCGCAGTCTCCGCCGGCCATTCGGCCTCGAGCAACTGCACCCACAATGGCGGCACCCCGGCCAGGCTGGTGACGCCATGACGCTCGACTGCCTTCACCACGTCGCGCGGGGTGAGGTAATCGAGCGGAATCACGCGTCCGCCTGCGGCCCAGGTCGAGAACAACTGGTTCTGCCCATAATCGAAGCTCAGCGGCAGCACGCCGA
The DNA here is from genome assembly GCA_030146605.1 of Sphingomonas sp. Lineage (GTDB taxonomy): Bacteria > Pseudomonadota > Alphaproteobacteria > Sphingomonadales > Sphingomonadaceae > Sphingomonas. The sequence continues at coordinate 914 of JASLBO010000029.1, forward strand.
GCACGCGATCCTCAGAACCGATATGAAGATAGTGTGCCACACTGATGGCCCCGAGCCATAAATTGGAGTGACTCAGCATCACGCCCTTGGGCCGCCCGGTGGAACCCGAGGTATAGAGGATCGCCGCCAGCGCATCGGGATCGGCGTTCGAAGGCGGCAGCGCGTCGCCCGACTCGAGCTCCTCCTCGGTCACGATCCGGCAATCGGCGGGCACGTCGCCCGGCTCCAGCGCCGCAATCCTTGCTGCCTGCGTCACCAGCACCCGCGCGCCGCTGTCGGCGAGGATATGCGCCACCTGCGCCCGCTTGAGCACCGGGTTGATCGGCACATGCACGAGACCGGCGCGCGGCACTGCCAATGGCATCAGGCACGCCGTCCGCGTCTTCGGCAGCCACGTCGCGACCCGCTCGCCCGCAGCGAGCCCCTGCCCCGAAAGCCGATGCGCGATGCCGCCAGCGCCTGCCTCGAGCTCGGCAAAACTGAGGGTCCCGGCACGGTCCTCCAGCGCCACGGCATCGGCCGCGCCCCGCAGCGTCAGCGTGTCGATTGGTTTCGGAACGGGATCGAGGGCAATCATCTTGGCCGACCTTAGCCTTGGCAGCGCACCCGCCAACCCTTACGGAGACGAAAAATCGCACGCAGGGGACACGCATTGCAGCGCGAAGGGTTCGCAGAGGTTGAAGACGCAGTGCGCGGGGTACTCCGCGACGTGCTGGGGTTGAGCGCGGAGCGCGCCGCCGCCTTCCATGAGGACACGCCGCTGTTCGGCGCGCTGCCCGAGCTCGATTCGCTCGCGGTGGCGGGGGTGCTCACCGAGATCGAGGATCGCCTCGGCATCCTGATCGAGGATGACGAGGTCGATGGCGAGATGCTCGAGAGCTTCGGCGCGCTCACCCGCTTCGCCGCCGACAAGGCGCTGGCTTGATCGACCATTACGACTGGGCCGGCGGCCGCGAAGCGATGCTTCGCTTCGGCCCCGATACCGGCCCGGTCGTAGTCGCGGCGCTGCCCCTGTTCGAGGAAGCCAACCGTACGCGGGCGTTCGTTGTGACGATTCTGCGCCGGCTTGCCGAAATGGGTGTCGCCGGCGCGCTTCCGGATCTGCCGGGCCAGGGCGAGAGCGAGGTGCCTACCGAAAAGCTGGCGCTCGCCAACCTGCAACAAGCCTTCGCCGCCGCCGTGCGTCACCTCGGCCGCCCGGCATTCGCGCTGGCTGTTCGCAGCGGTGCAATGATCGATACCACGGCCTCGGTGCGCGGCCGTTGGCGCCTCGCGCCGACGGAAGGCGGCGATCTGCTGCGCGAACTCAGACGAATGCAGCAGGCGGGCGACGGCAGCGACTATGCCGGCAATCGCCTGTCCTCCGCATTGCTGACCGAACTCGACGGCGCGCTCGTCGTCGCAGGCCGTACCGTCCGCTTCGAAACCGACGCCCGCCCTGCCGATCACAAATTGCCCGGTGCACCGCTGTGGCGCCGCGCCGAACCCGACAACGATCCCGCGCTCGCCGCGCTCCTCGCCGACGATATCGCCGCATGGATGCGCGCATGCGAAGGCTGATCGCCTTCCCCTGCGCCGGGGAGACGCTGCTCGGCACGCTCGACGAAGCGTCC
>JASLBO010000061.1 GCA_030146605.1 Sphingomonas sp.
CTGCAGCGTCATTATGGCCGGATTCACGGTCTGGCGTGGCAGCTGACCGGATCGCGTGCCGACGCGGAGGATATCGCACAGGACGTCTGCTGCACCCTCGTCGAACGGATCCACAGCTTTCGCGGCGAGGCCAGGTTCAGCACCTGGCTGTGCGGCATCGTGTTCAACGCCTGCCGCGATCTTCGCCGCCGCCGACGCTCGTTCGGCGGCCTCACCGAGCGACTTGCCGTGCTCGCCGGGCTCTCGCGTGGCCCCGATGGGCGCGACCTGCACGATGCGATGTGGGTGAAGAGCGCCGTCGCCCGGCTCCAGCCGGTCTATCGCGACACGGTGGTGCTGGTGGCCGGGCAGCAACTCACCCACGCCGAGGCGGCGGCGATTTTGAGCGTGGCCGAAGCGACCATATCGTGGCGGATGCACGAGGCGCGCCGGATGCTCGCCGGCAGCCCGGGTGACTGACCGCGGCGAGCCTGCCGAACCTTTTTTTCGCATGGACCCAAAGGATCCTCCTTCGAGGCGCGTCGAAGGAACATGCGGGCGATCGCGCCTGCTGCCATCAAGGGAGAAATCCATGCCTCGCTTTTCACAGACGATCGCCATCGGGCTGGTTCTGGTGCTGGTCGCGTCCTGCGCCGATTCGGGCGCGAACAAGCCGGTATCCTCAGCCTCGGACACCGCAATGCCGCAGGCCGCGGTCGCCGAACCGCAGTCCGAGCTGGTGGTGACGGGGTCACGCACCTACGAACCCCGCCAGCGGGATTTCGCCGTGGCGGGGACGGTAGTTTCGGCACCGGCGCCGCCGCCTATGCGGAGCATGGCGGCACCGGCTTACGCGCCCAAGGCCGAGCCGTGGCCGGGCTACCCTCCTCATTATCGCGATGTTGGCCGCGACAAGTTCACCGCGATGCCGGAGAATCCCTTCAAGGTCGCACGCGAGGAGCCGGTGTCGACCTTCTCGCTCGATGTCGACACGGCTTCCTATTCGTTCGTGCGCCCATCTCTGAACCAGAACGTCCTTCCCCAGCCGGCGGCAGTGCGCACCGAGGAGATGATCAACTATTTCCCCTATGATTATGCGCCGGCACGCACCGCCGCACAGCCGTTCAGCACCAATGTCGCGGTGTTCCCCAGCCCCTGGTCGCCCGGGCGCAAGCTCGTCCGGATCGGCGTGAAGGGCTATGAGATCCAGCGGGCGACGCGGCCGCGCGCCAACCTCGTCTTCCTGATCGACACGTCCGGCTCGATGAACGCGCCCAACCGCCTGCCTTTGGTCAAGCAATCGCTGGGGATGCTGCTCGATCAGCTCGACGGCAATGACAGCGTTGCGATCGTGACCTATGCCGGCAGCGCGGGGACGGTGCTCGAGCCGACCCCGGCGCGCCACAAGGAGCGCATCCGCGCAGCGATCGACCGGCTGGGCGCGGGCGGCAGCACCGCCGGCGCGGAGGGCATCCGCCAGGCCTATGCCCTCGCCCGGCAGAATCTCGACCCGCGCGGAGTCAATCGCGTGATCGTCGCCACCGACGGCGATTTCAATGTCGGGATCACCAGCCAGGAGGAGCTGAAAGGCTATGTCGAACGCGAGCGCGGCAAGGGCGTGTTCCTGTCGGTGCTCGGCTTCGGCATGGGCAATTACAACGACGCCCTGATGCAGACGCTGGCGCAGAACGGCAACGGCGCGGCCGCCTATATCGACACGGTCGGCGAAGCGCGGAAGGCGTTGGTCGACGAGGCGAGCTCGACGCTGTTCCCGATCGCCAGGGACGTGAAGATCCAGGTCGAGTTCAATCCGCGCACCGTCTCCGAATATCGGCTGATCGGTTACGAGACGCGGATGCTCAACCGCGACGATTTCGACAATGACAAGGTCGATGCCGGCGATGTCGGATCGGGGCAGACCGTAACCGCCTTGTACGAAGTGACGCCCGTTGGCGGGCCGCGTGCGATCGGTGATCTGCGCTATGCCGCGCCTGCGCCGCGGGGCGATGCCGGGCAGAGCGACGAGCTCGGCTTCGTCAAGATCCGCTACAAGCTGCCGAAATCCGACACCAGCCGGCTGCTCTCGACGCCGATCGGCCGCAGCGTCGAGTTCGCCCGGTTCGAGGACGCGCCCCGCGACGCGCGCTACGCCGCCGCGGTCGCGGGTTTCGCCGAATTGCTTCGCGGCGGGCGTCATAGCGGCGCGCTGACCTTCGACGACGTGCTGCGCATCGCGAGCGCGTCGCGCGGCGAGGATGCCTTCGGCTATCGGTCGGAGTTCCTCCAGCTCGTCCGCGCCGCGAAGACCGCGCGGTCGATGGCGGCGCTGGAGCAGTGAACCGGGTGCGGGGTGCCGTCTTGCCGTGCCGGCGCCCCGCGAGCCTGCTATCATGCCTTCGACCCGGTCGAGATTGCCGCTATAGGTCAAGTCGATGACGTCCCTCCCATTTCCTTGCGACCTCGGCCTCGGCGCCGACAGGAGGGTATGAATGGCCGGCGACGAGGACATCGCGCGCCTGCTGCCCGAGCCGCCGCCGCCAAGGCCGGCCGGGCGCGAGGCGGCGATCGCCGCGGCGATGCGGCGCTTCGACGGCGTTTCCGAGCCGGCGCGTACGACGCCACCCGTCCGCGTGCGATCCCGCGGGTGGATGGGGAGCGGGTGGCGCCCGGCCGGCGCCTTCGCCTCGGTGTTCCTCGTCGCGTTGATCAGTATCCCCATCGCCCTGCAGACGCCGGGCGGGCCGATCGGGAGGGATCAGCCCGCCGCACCCCCCGCCGCCCAGCGCCCGCAGGCCCCTGCCCCGCCATCGGTGCGGGTGACGGACAGGCTGCCGGCCGGGCAGAGCGCCGCCGCCGACCGCTCCGCTGCGCCCGCGAGCCCCGGCGTCGAGCGCGAACCCGCGCCGGCCAAAATGGCGATGGCGGATAGCGGCCAGGCCGAAGTCGCGGCGGCGCCGCCTGCCCCGGCGGCCTTACCGCCGCCCATGCCTGCGCCTGAACCTGAACCTGCCCCCGCCCCCCAGCCAAAGACGGTGGCCGGGGGCCTTGAGCCCTCAGCGACCGGAGAAGCGGGTATCGTTGCCCGGCACCGGATGGGTCCGGCCTTCCGCGCGCCATCGCCCGCGGCGGTGGACGCAGAGGAAGCGCGCGCTGACGCGGGCAGCGACCTCGTGGTGACCGGCACCCGGGTGCGGCGGCCCGGCGCGGCGGCCCGGCGCGGCGACTGGAATGCCTGCACGGTCAACGATCCCGGGCAGAGCCTGCGCGACTGCAAGCGCCTGATCGACGCCGCCTCGAGGGGCCCGGCGGCGGAGCGCCTTTCCGCCGGGCTGGCGCGCGCGTGGGACGGCGATTGGGACGGCGCGATCGCGGCGTTCGATGAGGCTGCCGCGCTGCAGCCGCGCCTCGCCTCTGCCTATCTGAATCGCGGACTGGCGCGCCAGCGCAAGGGCGAAATCGAGCGGGCCGCGGCTGATCTCGATCTCGCGGTGCGATATGCTCCCCGCGATCCGCGCGGCTATTTCAGCCGAAGCCTCCTCCGCCGGGAAAGCGGCAACGCCCGCGGCGCCGAAGCCGACGCGGCACGCGCCGTGACGCTGGACCCGCGCTACGATGCCGTAATCGAGTGACCTCGGCATAAGGTTTGGATGGAACAGCGGGCGCCGGCTGCTGTTGGAGCGGACAACCAGGAGCTCCATCCGCATGATCCACTCGCCGCCGCAAAGATCACAGGCGCAGCATGCCTGATCGGGACTATGATCTGGCGCTCGTCCTCAGCGGCGGCAACGCGCTGGGGGCGTTTCAGGCCGGCGCGTGGCAGGCGATCGAGGAAGGCGGACTCGAACCCGAGCGCGTCGCCGGAGCCTCGTCCGGCGCGATCAACGGCGCGATCATCTGCGGCAATCCGGCCGATCGCCGGATCGAACGGCTGCGTACGCTTTGGGGGGTGAGCGAGAACGGATCGGTGCTGGAGGCGCAGTGGGGCGCGTTCGACGACGCCCGCCGCACCAACGCAGCCGTCGGGACGCTCGCCGCCGGACATCCCGCACTGTTCGTTCCGCGCAACATGCTCGGTCCGTGGTGGAACCCGTTCGGCAATCCCGAACCGGCCAGCCTGTACGACGCGACGCCGCTTGGGCGCACGGTCGAGCAACTGGTCGACTTCGACTTGCTCAACCGTGGGGCGCCGCGTTTCTCCGCGACCGCGGTGGACATCGTGAGCGGCGAGGACGTGGTCTTCGATACGCGCACCCATGCGCTGACGGCCACCCATCTGCGCGCGAGCGCTGCGCTGCTCCCGGCATTTTCACCGGTCGAGATCAACGGCCGCCTGCTCGGCGATGCGGGCATTTCGGTGAATTTGCCGCTCGATGCGATACTGGCAGAGGCGGGCGCGCGGCCGCTGCTGTGCATCGCGATCGACCTGCTGCCGCTCGAGGCGCCCGCCCCGCGCACGCTGGGCGACACCGTCGCGCGGACGCAGGACCTGATCTTCGCGACGCAGAGCCGCAGGGCGATCGCGGCGTGGCAGGCGATCTTCGACGAGCGCGCGCAAAGAGGCGAAGCCGCCGCCGTCACGCTGCTTCACATCGCTTATGCCGACCAGAGCCGCGAAGTCAGCGGCAAAGCGTTCGACTTTTCCCCCGCCTCCGCGGCACAGCGCTGGCAGGCCGGCTATGATCAGCTCAACCGCGCGATCACGCAGCTTCGCGAAGGGGGTATTGCGATCGGACGACCGGGGCTGACGGCCTATCGTACCGGCATGGACCCCCTGTCGCCGCTCGAGGCAGTGCGGTGGCCGATCGGCCCGGTACCGGGCTGAGCCGGCTCAGCCGCACTGTCCGACCGTCTGCTGGATCGCGACCAGCCGAGGCGCATCGAGCAGGCCCGAGGGGAGCGCTGCAATCTTGTCTTGATCCTGCGGGGTGAAGCGTTCGCCGAACCGCTGGTTGAGCAGACGATAGTCCGGCGGCGCCCGGCCGGCGAGCCGGTTCAGTGCAGTGTTCGAGACGTGGACTTCGATGTGGTTGCGGCCCGGCCGCAGCCTCCCCGCGAGCCGCACCCGATACGGCGGCGCCCACAGGCTGCCCACGCGCGTTCGGTTCACCCATATTACGGCGGCATCGCGGACGGGTGCGTTCAAAGCCGCAAAGGGCCGCGCTTCGGAGGGCGCCGGCGGGCGCGGCGTCGGCAATCCGAAATCGAGCGCGAGGCATTTGCCGGCGGCGGCCGCAGCGAGGTTGAAGCTGGTCCGATAGACGGCTGTCCCCGAAAAATAGCGCGTTGCCGGCGCCGCGGTCCATGAAGCGAAGGTGCGCACCTGCCGCACAGGGTGACCCGGGATCGAGAGCGTCCAGCGCTCCAGCGGACGGACGGGCTCGACCGTCTCGGCAAGTGCTTGCCGCGGTGCACCGGCAAACAGAAGGAAGCGCGACTCGTAAGGCGCCAGATCGATGTCGATCTCTCCGGACCCGGCGGGCCATTGACGCGCGTGGAGCGGATCCCACCAGCTGCCGTTTCCGCGATCGCCGGCAAAGCGCGCCGCCGTGCGCAGCGGCACATTGCCGGTATTCACGATGAAATAGAGGTCGCCCTCGGCCAGCCGGCGGTGAACCGATCCGAGCGCCGGCGCAGGGCTGGCCAGGCGGAGATCGGGCGCAATGCGGTCCGACAAGGCCCGGCCGAGTTGCTGCTCTTCCACGACTGCCACCGCATTCGCAGTTACCAATCGCCGCGACAATAACCGAACGCTGGCGCGTTCCTTCGCGCCGCGCAGGCCGCCGGCATTCGAAGGAAGCCGGTCGAGCGCCACCAGCTTCCCCCCGGCCTCCGCCCATTGCGCAATCGCGCTCCAGGCCTCCGCGTCGATCCGCTCCATCGGCGGCAGCACCAACGCTTGATGACGGATGCCCCGGGTCACCAAGGTTCTGGCGTCGACGAAGTCGAAACCATAGCCCGCGTCGAGAATCTGCGCGATCAGGCTGTCGCGCACCCGCCGGTGCATCGCCTCGTTCACCGAGGCCGCTTCGGGGCGCATCGCCGCGAACGCGTCCTCGATCGGAAGATAGATGGCGATCTGGTTGGCGGGTTCTCCCTGGCGAAGCAGGAAGGAGGCGCGCTGCAGATATCTGGTCAGGTCCGACATCACGCCGAACCACGGATTGTGATCGTTGAGCGCGGCAGCGGCGTAGAAGGCCCAGCCGGGCTCCGCCGCCTCGGGCGGGCTATAGGGCCAGCCATGCCCGATCAGCTGGGTGACGCCTTGCAGGAAATGCCGATCCGCCTCGACTTTCATGTCTAGCGGGGTGGCCGCCCAGGACGGCGAATGGAGCCACGTCCAGACTTCCGACGAGACGATCGGCTTGCCGTACAGATGCGCCGCCGACGTGGCCCAGCGGGTGGAGGTGAAGCTGCGCCAGTCCGCCCCTTCGCCTTCGGGCAGCGCGACCAGCGCGTTGCTCGACAATGTCGGCGGCGGGAAGCCGTAGACCTGCGCGCGGAAACGCGTGCCCTTCGCGCGGGCCCAGGCCTGGATCGGCGCGAGATAGCGCTCGTCGACAAGCTCGGAGAGCGTCCTCGCCCAATCATGGCGGACCTGCGCGCTTTCGGCCGTGTCGAGGAACAATGCGGGCAGGTGCGCCATCACGTCGTAACCGCGTCGGCGGCTGAATTCGGCGGGCAAGTCGCCGGTCCAACTGGAGCCATAGGCCTCGAGGCTGTCGGAGAAGATCGCGTCGGGCGGCGGGCCGCCGGCAAATGCCTCGAGCAGGCGATTTCCGACGGTCTGGAGATGGTTGGCGACCGCGGCGGGATCGATGTGGTCGAGGACATAGCCCTCCGCCCCGATCGCCGCGCGCTTGACCTGCTGTCCGGTTCGGCCGGCGACGAAGAACAAGGCTTCGCGCGGCTGGCCGGATGCGGACAGGGCAACACGGCCTTCCCGCACCGTGAGCGCCGCGAGCGGGCGATCCGCAGCCGGCGCCGGCGCCGCGGGGCCGATCATCGCGCGAAGCAGCGTCTCGCCGGGGCCGAGCGCGGGAGACAATAGCTCGGCGCTGTGCGCGGGCACCGGCACCCGGACCATCCGGATATTCGCCGCGGCCTGATCGATCGGAATGTGCGGACCACCAAATGGCCAGCCGCTGCCCCCCGTCACATCGATCCGCATATTCTCGGCACGCGCCATACGCGCGGCGTGGCGCAGCGCGGCGATGAAGCCGTCCGAGAGGAAAGGCAGGTTCCGCAGCTCGGCACTATCCGGCGACAAGGGATAGACCGCCTGCACCTCGAACCCGCCGAACCCGCCCGCCTTCATCGCGCGGATCTCGCGGTCGATCTCGCTGGTGGTGACCGACGGGCCGAACCACCACCAGCGCATCATCGGACGGGCATCGTCCGGCGGCGCGACGAAGCTGCGCCACAAGGCATCCTCGGGTGACGCAGTCTGCGCCGCGGCCGCCGGAGCGAGCGCGAGCAGCGAAAGCACCGCGAGTGCCTTCATGCGGTCAGAATCGCGCGCGCACGCCGCCATAGAAACGGCGGCCGAAGCTCTCGATGATCGTCCGCCGATAGATGCTGTTGGCATTTTCGGCGCGCACGGCGTTGGTCAAATTCACCCCTTCGAAGAACAGCGAGACGTTCTGGTTGAGGTTGATCCCGGCCGAGGCATCCCATTGGCCATAAGCCTCGCCGAATTCGGGATTGTTGCCGCGCCCGCGCGAAGTGATCAGATATTTGGAGCGCCAATTGTACGAGACCCGCGCGCTGAACACGCTGTCCTCGTAAAAGCCCGACAGATTATAGCTGTGCCGCGAGAGCCCGGGGAAGGAGAGCGCGCCGCCGGTAAAGGCGTCCCGGTCGGCATATCCCGAATCCTTCGAATAGGTGTAGTTGGCGATCACCCCGAGGTTGCCGAGCGCCCCGGGCAGGAAATCGAGGATATATTGCCCGCCGACCTCGGCGCCGTTGATCGTCACCTTGCTGGTGCCGTTGATCGGCACGGTGACGTTGTAGGTGACCCCGGTCGTCGGCTCGACATAGGCTTCGCTGCCATTCTGGATGAACGAGCCGATCTCCTTGCGGAAATAGGTCGCCGACAGGTAGCCGGTCCGGTTGGCGTAGAATTCGATCCCCAGATCATATTGCCGTGCGCGATAGGGCTGGAGGCCCGGATTGCCGCGCGAGCCGGTGAGACCCACCGCGTCGAGCGCAAAGCGCGGGGCGAGCTGCGCCGGAGACGGGCGCGCGAGCACTTCAGTCGCGGTCGCGCGCAGCTGGAGCCGGTTGGGGATCAGCTCGGCCTTGAGGTTCAAAGAGGGCAGGAATTCGGTGTAATGCCCCTCGAACGACACCGGGGTGACCGTCCCGGCGCGGACCTGAAAACCGTCCGATGTGGTGCGCGTGTCGACCACCCGCAGGCCCCCCACGCCCGTGATCCGGATGCCGTCGCCGAAAGCGAACGCCGCCTGGCCATAGCCGGCGAGATTGTCGTCCTTCACTTCCCACGTATCGAGCGGCACCGCATTGCCGGAGGGATCTGGGATGCCCACCGCCTCGGCCACTTCCATGCCGAGATTGAGCCAGCGCCGGATGCCGCCTTCAAATCCGCGGTCGGCGCTACCGAAGAAATCGTGGTCGCCGAGCGTCGCATTGGCGGCAACAAGGTCGCGGATTTGCTGGGTGAGCTGCGCGGCGGGAACGGTCGAGACCGTCACGTTGGAGCTGACGCCGGTGGCATAGCTGTTGGTGATCGTCTGTCCGTTATAGCCGTTCAGCGTGAGCGAACGATCGAAATAGCGGCTGTCCGCGGTCAGCACGCGCTTCTGGATGCCCGCCTTGAGCGACGTGAAGAAGCCGCCGTCGGGCTTGAACTCGGCATCGAGCTTGCCGTCGAATTCCTCCTGATCGTTATAGCGCGGGCGGCGCAGCACGATCAGCTGGTTGAGGCCTTGCGAGGTCGTCTGGTCGAGCGGCAGCGTGATGTTGGGCGCCTGCTGATCATTGTCATAGTCGATCGTCAGCGACGAGATGCCGAGCGCTGCGGCGGTGGCGTTGATCTCGTTATTGTAGGCGCGCGACTTGGCGTAGCCGCCCCGCGCCTGCAGCGTTAGCCGCCCGATCGTCCAGTCGAAGCCGGTCTGCGCGTTGAAGGTATTGCGGTCCTGCGTGCCGAGGATGTTGCGATAGCTGACCGCGAGGCCATTGGGCGCGGCGAGCGCGCCGATGAAGGTGACGCTGGTCGCGGTGTCTTCCGGCCCGATCGTGGTGCGCGTCGGGTCTACGCCGCCGTTGACGACATTCTGCACGGTGTTGAGCTGGAGGAACTGGCTGTCCAGCGTCATCCGCGAGCGCGTGTAGGTACCCTCGATGAACGCGCGGAAATCGGAATTGGGCCGCCATTCGAAGATGCCGCTGATCGCGCCGCGCTTCGTCGACTCGCGGTTGATCACCGGGCGCGGGATATCGGGATAGAAATCGCCGCTGCCGTCACCGTTGAGGTCGAGCGCCTGCACCCCGGCAGTGGCGGGATCGCGATCGATCTGGCGCCAGCCGGTGGTGCGCAGCTGATCATACCAGAGGCTGCGATTTTCGTAGGTCGCCGAGACGAGCAGGCCCATCGTGTCGTTGTTGAACAGCGTGCTGCCGATGATCGCCAGCTTGGGATCGACCTTGCCGGCAAGCGTGCCGTAAATCCCCTGCACCGATCCGGCGATGAAGGCCTTTTTGCTGTCGAACGGCCGGCGCGTGAGGATGCGCACCGTTCCACCAAGACCGCCCTCGGTCATGTCCGGCGTGGCCGACTTGACCACCTCGACGCGCGAGACGAACTCGACCGGCAAGTCGCGGAACTCGACTGCCCGCGAGCTGCCGACCACCGTCGACAGCGCGGTCTGGCCGTTGATCTCGACCCGGTTGAGCCCCGGCTCGGCGCCGCGGATCGAGATGCTCTGCCCTTCGCCGCCGGCGCGCGTGATCTGCACGCCGGTCACGCGCTGGAGCGCCTCGCCGATATTCTTGTCGGGGAACTTGCCGATATCCTCGGCCGAGATCGCATCCACCACCTGCGCCGAGTTGCGCTTGACGCTCTGCGCGTCGGCGAGGCTCTGGCGGATGCCGGTCACGATGACTTCAGCCTCGTCCTGCGCCGCGGGGCCCGCCTCGGGCGCGGGCGGCGTATCTTGCGTCTGCGCATGGCTCGGCGCGGAAAAAGCCAGCGCCCAGCCCAGCGCAGCCGCGCTCGTCATGGTGCGAGTCGAACGAAGCACTCTCATCAACCTCTCCTCTCGGGCGCCTGCATTTCCGCAGTGTCACGAACCGCAGCGACCCGCTGCTCGAGGAGAGCTTTATATTATGTGGGACGGTATTACAATATTTGACACTGAAGCTGCGGCGATGCGGGGTCTGCGCACGACGAGCCTTGCCGGCGCAACCAGCGATGCAGTCACAGGTGCGATGACAAGCGTGTGCGGCGCAAAAGCACCGGACGTTCAGCCTTCGGCGACCGCCCTGCCCGCGGCGCGTCCGCTGAACATGCAGCCGCCGAGGAAAGTCCCCTCGAGCGAGCGATAGCCGTGCATCCCGCCGCCGCCGAAACCGGCCGCCTCGCCCACTGCGAACAGTCCCGCGATCGGCTCGCCGTCGGCACCCAGCACCCGCGCGTCGAGATCGGTCTCGAGCCCGCCCAGCGTCTTGCGCGTCAGGATGTTGAGGCGGACCGCGATCAGCGGCCCGTTGGCCGGATCGAGGATCGGGCGCGGCGGCGCGGTGCGCATCAGCCGCTCGGCGAGGCCCAGCCGGGCGTTGCGGATGCCCATCAGCTGGAAGTCCTTCGAGAAGCGATTGCCCAGCTCGCGGTCGCGCATCACGATCGAATCCTCGATGCGTCGCGGGTCGAGCGGCGCCCCCTCGCCGATCCGGTTCATGCCCTCGACCAAAGTCGCCACGTCGTCCGCGACGACGAAGTCCTCGCCATGCGCCTTGAACGCCTCGACCGGCTCGGGCGCGCGGCTCCGGCTGGTCACCCGGCGCAAGGTCCTGCGCAAGCTGCGGCTGGTGAGATCGGGGTTCTGCTCGGAGCCCGACAGCGCGAATTCCTTGCGGATGATCGCCTGGTTGAGCACGAACCAGCTATAGGGGTTGCCGCCCTCGAGCAGATACCGCAGCGTCCCCAGCGTGTCATAGCCCGGCAGGAACGGCGGCGGCAGCCGATCGCCGCGCGAGTCGAACCACATCGAGGACGGGCCGGGCAGGATGCGGATGCCGTGATCCTTCCAGATCGGCCGCCAGTTCCGCAGCCCCTCGACATAATGCCACATGCGATCGGGGTGGATGAGCCGCGCCCCCGCTTCCTGCGCGATGCCGATCATCCGCCCGTCGACATGCGCAGGCACGCCGCGCACCATGAAGGCCGGCGGCGTGCCCATCCGCGCCGGCCAGTTGCGGCGGACGAGATCGAGGTCGCCGCCGATCCCGCCCGAAGCGACGATCACCGACCGCGCCGTCAACCGGAAGTCGCCGACCGCGTCGCGCGAGCTGGCAGCGCCACGCTCGACATCGTCGGCCGCGAGCCGGGTGCCCGAAACGCCGATGACCCGGCCGCCTTCGGTTTCCAGCGCATCCACGCGGTGACGCCACAGGAAGCGCAGCTTGCCGTCACGCTCCGCCGCGCGCGCCAGCTCGGCAAAGGGTTTGACTACGCCCGGGCCCGCTCCCCAGGCGATGTGGAAGCGCGGCACCGAATTGCCGTGCCCCTCGGCGCGCCCGTCGCCGCGCTCGGCCCAGCCGACCACCGGCACGAACGATACGCCAAGCCCGCGCAGCCAGGCGCGCTTGTCGGTCGCCGCGAAGCGCACATAGGCCTCCGCCCAGCGCCGTGGCCATTTGTCCTCGGGCCGGTCGAACCCCGCGGTGCCCAGCCAGTCCTGCCACGCCAGCTCGTGGCTGTCGCGGATCCCCAGCCGGCGCTGCTCGGGTGAATCGACGAGGAACAGCCCGCCGAGCGACCAGAAGGCCTGCCCGCCGATGCTCTGCTCGGGCTCCTGATCGACCACGATCACCGAGGCACCGCGCGCCACGGCCTCGCTCGCCGCGACCAGCCCCGCAAGCCCCGCGCCCACGACGATCACATCGGCTTCGCGCGGTGTCATCAGCGCAGCTCCCTTCGCAAAATCTTGCCGACATTGCTCTTGGGTAGCGGCGTGTCGCGAAGCTCGACGATCGACGGCACCTTGTACCCGGTCAGCTGCGCCCGGCAGTGCGCGCGCACCGCTTCGCTCGAAAGCCCCGCCCCGCGCGGATGCACCACTGCCTTGATCCGCTCGCCCTTCACCGCGTCGGGGACCCCGATCACCGCCACCTCGGCCACGTCGGGATGTGTGGCGATCACTGCCTCGACCTCGGCAGGATAGACGTTGAAGCCCGAGACGAGGATCATGTCCTTGATCCGATCGATCAGCCGCACTTCGCCATCCTCCCCCATCACCCCGACATCGCCGGTCGCGAACCAGCCGTCGTCGGAAAGCGCCCCCGCGCTCTCCTCGGGATGCCCCCAATAGCCCTGCATCACCTGCGGCCCACGCACACACAGCTCGCCGGGCTCGTCGAGTCCCGCCCAGCTGCCGTCGGCACGGCGCATCCGCACTTCGGTCGACGGCACCGGCAGCCCGACGGTGCCGGTATAGCCCATCACCCCCGGCGCCGCGAAATCGACCGGCCGGATGCACACCACCGGCGCGCATTCGGTCAGCCCATAGCCCTCGACCAGCGGCTTGCCGGTGACCGCCTCCCAGCGCGCCGCGACGTCGCCGTGCGTCGCCATACCCCCCGCGATAGTGAGCCGCAGCGCCGAGAAATCGCGGGTGCGGAAATCGGGATCATCGAGCAGGCTGGCGAACAGGGTGTTCACCCCGGCCATCCCGGTGAACCGCTCGTTCTTGAGAATCCAGTTCACCCGCTTCGTATCGCGCGGATTGGCGATCAGGATGTTGCGTCCGCCGACCCCCATGAACATCAGCAGGTTCGCGGTGAGCGAGAAGATATGGTAGAGCGGCAGCAGCGTGACGTTGGTCAGCACCTCCCCGTCATCGATCTGGCTGAGCACCCAGGCGCGCCCTTGCAGCACATTGGCGACTACGTTGCGATGGGTGAGCATCGCGCCCTTGGCGACGCCCGACGTGCCCCCGGTATATTGGAGGAAGGCGAGGTCCCCCTGCGCGATCTCGGGCTTGCGGAACTCCAGCCGTCGGGCGCGGCGCATCACTGGCTTCCACCGATGCATGCCGCGCTTCGGCCACGGCGCCGGCTTCTGCCCGGCAAAGCGCAGCATCAGCCCGATCGCCGGCCCCTTGAGCGTGCCGAGCATGTCGCCCATGCTTGTCACCACGACTTCGCGCACTGCGGTCTGTTCGCGGATCGAGGCGAAGGTCGCGGCGAACATGTCCATCACCACGAGCACCACGGCGCCGCTGTCGCGCAACTGGTGCGCCAGCTCGGGCGCAGTGTAGAGCGGGTTGACGTTGACCACCACCGCACCGGCGAACAACGTCCCGAACAACGCCGCCGGATATTGCAGGCAATTGGGCATCATCAGCGCGACCCGGTCGCCCTTTTGTACGCCCACGCTCTGCAGCCATGCCGCGAAGGCCTTGGCGTCGGCCAGCATCGCGCCATAGGTCCGCCCGCTGCCGAGGCTGACGAACCCGACGCGTTCGGCATAACGTAGCGCGTCGTGTTCGAAGAGGTCGGCCATCGTTCCGGCTGCATCGAGCTCGGCGTCGATGGTCGCGGGCACGCCGGGGCGGTAGAAGCGCGTCCAGAAGCGCTCGGCCCAGAGCCGATCCGCGTCTTCCTGCAGGATCGGCCCGGAGCTCACTTCTCGACCACCGCAGCCACGCCCTGCCCGCCCGCGGCGCAGATCGAGATCAGCCCGCGCCCGCCGCCGTTTTTGTCGATCATCTGCGCCAGATTGGCGAGGATCCGTCCGCCGGTCGCCGCGAACGGATGACCCGCGGCAAGCGAGCTGCCGTTGACGTTGAGCTTGACCCGATCGATCGATCCCGGGGGTGCATCGCGGTCCAGCCGCGCACGCGCGAATTCCGGGTCCTCCCACGCCGCCAGCGTACACAAAACCTGGGCGGCGAACGCCTCGTGCAGCTCGTAAAAGTCGAAGTCCTGCAGCGAGATGCCGAGCTTGTCGAGCATCCGCGGGACGGCATAAGCGGGCGCCATCAGCAGCCCCTCGGCCCCGCTCACGAAATCGACCGCAGCGGCCTCGCCCGCGCGCAGATAGGCGAGGATCGGCAGATCCCGTGCCCGCGCCCATTCCTCGCTGGCGAGCAGCACCACCGCCGCGCCGTCGGTCAGCGGAGTCGAATTGCCCGCGGTGAGCGTACCTTGTTCGCGATCGAATACCGGCTTGAGTTTGGCGAGCTTGTCGATGCTGCTGTCGGGGCGGAGATTGTTGTCGCGCGCCAGCCCGCGCCACGGCACGATCAAATCGTCGAAGTCGCCGCGATCATAGGCGGCCGCCATATTATGGTGGCTGCGCACCGCGAGCGCGTCCTGATCGGCGCGGGATATGCCCCAGCGTTTGGCCATCCGCTCGCAATGCTCGCCCATCGAGAGCCCGGTGCGCGGCTCGGCGTTGCGCGGCAGCTCGGGCTTGAACAGCATCCCCGGCCGGACCCTCGCCAGCGCCTTCAGCCGCGCGCCGGTCGTCTTGGCGCGATTGGCGGCGAGCAGCGCCTGACGGAAGCCTTCATTCACCGCGATCGGCGGGTCCGAGGTGGTATCGGCGCCGCCGGCGATGCCCACGTCGATCTGCCCCAGCGCGATCTTGTTGGCGACGAGGATCGCCGCCTCGAGCCCGGTGCCGCAGGCCTGCTGGAGGTCATAAGCCGGCGTCTCGGGGGAGAGGCTGGTCGAGAGCACCGCTTCCCGCGTGAGATTGATGTCGCGCGCCTGCTTGAGCACCGCCCCGGCCGCAACCTCCCCCAGCCGCATGCCGGCGAGCCCGAACCGGTCGATCAGCGCCTGCAGCGCGGCGGTGAGCATGTCCTGGTTCGAAGCCCGGGCGTAGGCCGTGTTCGAGCGCGCGAACGGGATGCGGCTGCCGCCGATTATCGCGACGCGGCGCGGTTCACTGATGCTGAGCATGAACTTCCTCTTCGAAGACCAGATCGCGGCCGAGCCGGCCGACCAGATGGAGCCGTTCGCCCGCTCCGTCGCGCACCGCAAAGGCGGTGCGGTCCTTCACGGGGTCGGCGAAATGAGTCACGTGCCCGGGCAGCGGGATCGGCGCGCGGAACGCCACGTCGATCGCGATCTGCTCGACCGGCGCCGCGGGGAGCACCCGCGCGAGCGCCCGCGCCTTGGTCCACATCCCGTGCGCGATCGGCCGCTCGAACCCGAAGAGCCGCGCGCCGAGCCACGACATGTGGATCGGGTTACGGTCGCCCGAGAGACGCGCGTAACGCGGCGCCACTGCGCGCGCGATCGTCTCGGCCCCGGTCTGAGTCGTCGCAGAATCCTCGTCGGACAAGGCCGTGACGGGATCGCCGAGCGCCGAGGGCGCGCCCCGTCGCAGATAGACGCTCTCGCTCCGCCACACTGTCGTGCCGCCGCGCCGTGCTTCGGCGCGGATCGTGAATGCCTGGCCGCGCGGGTGCGACTGGAACCCGCCGAATTCCGCCGAGACGGTCAGCCGGTCGCCGATATCCAGCGCGCGACGCTGGACGATACGATTGGCGATGTGCACCGTTCCCGCCAGCGGGTACGGAAAGTCGCGCCGCATCATCAGTTCGAGATGGAGCGGGAATGCCAGCAGATGCGGCCAGGTCGGCGGCACGCCCTGCGCTGCGTCGAACCCGCACAGGCTGCGATATTCGGCCAGCGGACCCGCGTCGATCGCCAGTTCCGGACGAACCAGCCGCACGTCCGGCAATACCGGGCGTTTCGGTGCCGACTTCGCCAGCGTCGTCAGTCCGGCGAGCAGAACCGCGCCCGATGGGGACGGACGCTCGACGATCAGCGTTTCACCCATCGCTCAGGCCCCCAACAAACTCTGGCCGCAAACGCGGACGATCTCGCCCGAGATGCCCGCACTGCCGGGCTCGGCGAGCCACGCGATCGTCTCGGCGACGTCGTCGGGCTGGCCACCCTGCCCCATCGCGTTCATCCGCCGTCCCGCTTCGCGAATCGTGAACGGCACCGCGGCAGTCATCTGCGTCTCGATGAACCCCGGCGCGACCGCATTGGCGGTTATCCCCGCGGGCGCCACGTCCCGCGCCAGCCGCTGGATCCAGCCGATCACACCGGCCTTCGAAAAGGCATAGTTGGTCTGCCCGACATTGCCCGCGATCCCGCTCAGCGACGAGACCGCGACGATCCGCCCGCCGGTGGCTATCTGCCCGGCATCGAGCAAGGCGGCGGTGACGCGCATCGGCGCGGCGAGGTTCACTTCCATCACCGCATTCCAGCGCTCCGCGTCCATCCGCGCGATCGTCTTGTCGCGGGTGATCCCGGCATTGTGGACGATCACGTCGTATCCGCCGCGGGCGCGCGCATCCTCGACGATCCGCCCCGGCGCATCGGGCGCGGTGATGTCGAGCGCGAGCGCGCTGCCGCTGAGCCGGGCCGCCTGTTGGGCGAGCGCCGCCTGCGCCGCGGGCATATCGAGCCCGACGACATGCGCGCCTGCCCGCGCGAAGCTCTCGGCGATCGCCGCACCGATCCCCCGCGAGGCGCCGGTGACGAGCACGATCCTTTTCTGGCCGGTCGGCCCCGCTGCTGCCACGCCGACACGGATCGCCTGCCCCGAGACATAGGCCGAGCGCCCCGAAAGCAGGAAGGCGAGCGTGCTCCCCAGCGTCGGTTCGCCTTTGACCGGCACATAGACCAGTTGCGCCGCGATGGCCCTGCGCGCTTCCTTGGCGAGCGAGCGCAGGAACCCCTCGAGCCCGCGCCAGATCGCGGCCGCCTCTTCATCCGGTGCCTGATCGGGATCATGCGCGAGCAGCACGATACGCCCATTGGGCCGCACCCCGCGCAGGCTCTCATGGAAGATGCGGTACAGTTCGCCTGTCGCTGTCACGGTCGCGCAGCCGGTGGCATCGACGATCAGCGCATCGGCGCCCGCCTCGCCGGCGTGCGCCACGCCGAGCCGATCGAGCTCGCGCGTCAGCAGCCCGCCCAGCCGTCCCCCGCCG
>JASLBO010000172.1 GCA_030146605.1 Sphingomonas sp.
TCCATTCGGATCCGTTGCCGAAGCCCGACCGCAACTCGCTGTGGCTATCCTCGGATGTCGGGCGCGCGATCGACTATTATTATCTCGGCGGGCGCAGCATGGACGACGTGATCGCGGGCTATCGCGGGCTGACCGGCAAGGCCGAGATGATGCCGAACTGGGCCTATGGCTTCTGGCAGAGCCGCCAGCGCTATGAGACGCAGGAGCAATTGCTCTCGGTGGTGCGCGAATATCGCAAGCGCGAGATCCCGATCGACAACATCGTGCAGGACTGGTTCTACTGGCCCGAGGATCAATGGGGCTGCCATTGCTTCGACGCGAAGCGCTTCCCCGATCCGGTGGGGATGGTGAACGAGGCGCATGCGCTGAACACGCGCGTGATGATCTCGGTCTGGCCCAAATTCTATCCGAACACGAAGAACGCGCAGGAATTGATGGCCAAGGGCCATCTCTATCTCGGCAATCTCAAGGCGAAGGAGAAGGATTGGATCGGCAAGGGCTATGAGAACACCGATTACGATCCGTACGCAACCGAGGCGCGGGCGATCTATTTCCGCCAGATGAAGGAAGGGCTGGTCGACAAGGGCTTCGACGCGTGGTGGATGGACGCGACCGAGCCCGACATCCACTCGAACCTGTCGATCGAGCAGCGCATCGACCGGATGGGGCCGACCGCGCAGGGGCCCGCGGCCGCCTTTTTCAACAGCTTCCCGCTGGTCCATGCCGAAGGGGTCGCCGACGGGCTGCGCGCGGCCTTGCCGGATAAAAGGCCATTCATCCTGACGCGCTCGGGGTTTGGGGGCATTCAGCGGACCAGTTCGGCCTTGTGGTCGGGCGATATCACCGCGCGTTGGGACGATCTGCGCGACCAGATCTCGGCGGGGGTCAATCTGTCGATGTCGGGGGTGCCCAACTGGACGCACGATATCGGCGGCTTCGCGCTCGAGGACCGCTATACGAACCAGGAGCCGGCGCATGTCGCGGAATGGCGCGAGTTGAACCTCAGGTGGTTCCAGTTCGGTGCCTTTTCGCCGCTGTTCCGCAGCCATGGCGAGACGCCGAAGCGCGAGATCTTCGAGATCGCCGCCGGCGATCCCGCAATGTACGATGCGATGGTCTGGTATGATCGCCTGCGCTACCGGCTGATGCCCTATATCTACACCGTCGCCGCCGACACCTGGCATAAGGACGGGACGATGATGCGCGGGCTGGTGATGGACTTTCCCGGCGACCGCAAGACGTGGAATGTCGACGATGCCTATATGTTCGGGCCGGCGTTCCTCGTCGCGCCGGTGACCGAATTCAACGCCCGGGCGCGCGACGTCTATCTGCCCGGCGGGACCGGCTGGTACGATTTCACCACCGGCGGTTTCCACAAGGGAGGGCAGACGATCAAGGCGGCCGCGCCGCGCGAGCGCATGCCGCTGTTCGTGCGCGCGGGATCGATCGTGCCGACCGGTGCGGCGATCAGCCATGTCGGCGAGCAGCCCGACGGGCCGATCGTGCTCCACGTCTTCACCGGCGCGGACGGCGCATTCTCGCTCTATGACGATGACGGAGTCAGCCCCGCCTACAAACAGGGCAAGTTCGCGCGGGTGCCGGTGCAATGGGACGAAACCGCCGCTAAGCTGACGATCGGCGCGCGCGAAGGCGGCTTTGACGGCATGGAGAAGAAGCGTGCCGTCTCGGTGCGCTTCTACACGCCGGGCCGCGCGGTGGCGCCCGACTTCGCCGAGGCTCCGCAGAACTTCGTCTATGACGGGACGGCGATCACCGTGCGGCGGCCCTGACCCTCATTCTGCTCTTTCGCCTGACTTTCGTCAGTTCGCCGACGTGCCCTCCGCGACGAAGGAGGCATTCAGGTAGCGGACCGCGGCTGCCGGCGTACCCCGCGACCCGCTGTGCGGCGTGGAACTCTTGAGCGTCCGCGCCGCGTAGTCGCAGACGGCCCGATCGGCGGCGGCGCTGCCGCTGGTCGCGAGGACCGCACAGTCTTTCGGCGCTCCGGCATCGTAGAAGACGAGCTGGACCTTGGCGGGGCGATCATAGCCGTCGGGAAGCGTCGGCACCTGCAACAGCGCATCGACCGAAGTACGCGGCGGACGCGCCTGGTCGAGGCCCCATGGCGTCGACACGCGATATTCGCCGGCGACGTTGCGCCCGCTCGCATCGGTCGCCGGGGCGAACCGCGCACGCCGGGTGAGCAAGGCGCAGGTCTGCTCGTCGAGCGGCTTCGACCGGCTCGATTCGGTGACTTCGCATCCCGCGACCGAGCCCTCGGCCGAGACCATGAGCAGCACCGAGACGATCCCCGCCTCGCCGCGCCGGATCGCCTCCATCGGATAGTCGTCATAGGTGATCACCGGCTGCGGATCGACGAGCCGCGGCGGCTGGGCGGGGGCGAGAGGCGCAGACTGTAGCGCAGCGAGCAACAGAGTGATCATCATCGGCCTCCCTCGGATATGCGGGCGCCAACATGACTCGGCGCGCCGCAATAGGCAATGCGGGAGTGCCGCCGTGCGGGGTGCCGTCAGTCGGTGGCGGGTTCGCGCCGCACCGGCACGGGTGCGGTCTCCCACCCGCCGCCGAGCGCATTGAACAAGGCAACCTGCGCCTCGGCGAGCGCGGCATTCGATTGGGCGAGCGTGGCGCGGGCACTGGCACGGTCGCGTTCGGCGTCGATGCGCTGGAGCAGCGTGTCGCGGCCGGCGGAGAAGCGCAGCCCGGCAATCCGCGCGGCGTTGTTGGCCGCGGCTTCGGCACGGCGCAGCGCGACGTTGCGCTCGATCGCTCCCGAATAGCGTGCGAGCGCCTGTTCGACTTCGCGCAACGCACTCAGCACAGTGCCGTCGAACTGCGCCAGCGAACCTTCGGCGCTGGCTTCGGCCTGGCGGATGCGGGCGCGGGCTTGGCCGATATTGGGAAAGCTCCAGCTGATCAGCGGCCCGAGCGAGAAGCTGAACGAATCGGACTTGGCGAGATCGCCGATGTCCTGCGCGCCGAGCGAGACCGAGCCGAGCAGGCGGATCGAGGGATAGAGCGCGGCAGTCGCGACTCCGACCCGCGCGGTATCGGCGGCGAGCGCGCGCTCGGCCTGGCGGACATCGGGGCGGCGGGCGAGCAAAGCGGCACCGTCGCCGACCGGGATCAGCCCGCTGACCTGCGGAGGAACAGAGCACTGCGCGGCGGCGGCATCGGTTTCGGCCGGCGGGCGGCCGGTGAGCGTGGCGAGCGCGTAGAGCGCGGCGCGGCGCTCGGCTTCGAACTGGGGGACCTGCGCGCGGGCATTTTCGGCGAGGACCAAAGTCTGGTCGACGTCGCGCTGGGTGCCGCGCCCGGCCTCGAGCAGGCGGCGGGTCAGCCCGAGCGTCTGCTCCTGCAGCTGGACGGTCTCGCGCGCGACGGCGGCCTGCGCCGCGAAGCCGCAGGCCTGGGCATAGACGCGCGCGGTCTCGGCGGCGACGGCGATGCGTGCGGCGTCGAGCGCAGCCTGCGCCGCGCCGACATCGCCGCGCGCAGCTTCGATCGAGCGCGATACCTGCCCGAACAGATCGACCTGATAGCCGGCGTCGAGCCCGACCTGGAAGAAGTCGAACTCCTGGCTCTGCACGCCGGGGAAGTTGGTCGCGTTCCCCCCCTGGCGCTGGCGGGTATAGGAGGCGCTGAGATCGGTGGTCGGCAAGCGCTGGTTGCGCGCTTCCGAGAGCAAAGAACGCACCCGGCGCAGATTGGCGGCGGCGACGCGGATATCGGTGTTGTGCGCCAGCGCGTCGACCACGAGCCGGTCGAGCGCCGGATCGCGGAACAGCCGCCACCATTCGCCCTCGGCAGGACCGGTCGACACCTTGGTGACGCCCGGATCCACGAAGGTGCCGGCCGCGGTCGGCGGCGTCGCCGGGCGCTCATAGTTCGGGCCGACGGCGCAGGCCGAGAGCAGCCCGGCGGCGAGGATCGTCAGGCGCTTCATGCTGCGGCCTCCGGCGCGGGGGCGGTTTCGGGCTTGCGGCGGAAGCGTGCGCGTTGCTTTTCCGACCAGGTCGCCAGCTTGCGGACCACGACGTAGAACGCCGGCGTGAACAGCAGGCCGAAGAAGGTCACGCCGATCATCCCGAAGAACACCGCGACGCCCAGCGCCTGGCGAAGCTCGGCCGCGGCGCCGGTGGCGATCACCAGCGGCAGCACGCCGAGGATGAAGGCGATCGAGGTCATGATGATCGGCCGCATGCGCTGATGCGCCGCCTGTTCGGCCGCGGCGCGCGGATCGAGCCCTTGCTCCTCCTCGCCCTGCCGCGCGAATTCGACGATCAGGATCGCGTTCTTGGCGGCGAGGCCGATCAGCACGACGAGGCCGATCTGCGTCAGGATATTGTTGTCCATTCCCATGATGTTCACCCCGACGATCGCGGCGAGCAGGCACATCGGCACGATCAGGATCACCGCGAGCGGCAGCACGAGGCTCTCATAGAGCGCGGCGAGCAGCAGGAAGACGAATACCACCGCGAGGCCGAAGGCGATCACGCCGGTATTGCCTGCCTGACGCTGCTCGAAAGCGAGCTCGGTCCATTCGAAGCCCATGCCCTTGGGCAAGGTCTGGTTGGCGAGCGCTTCCATCGAGTCGAGCGACTGGCCGGTCGAGAAGCCCGGCTTGGTGTCGCCCATCAGCTCGGCGGCGGGATAGAGGTTGTAGCGC
Source organism: Sphingomonas sp. (assembly GCA_030146605.1). Classification (GTDB taxonomy): domain Bacteria; phylum Pseudomonadota; class Alphaproteobacteria; order Sphingomonadales; family Sphingomonadaceae; genus Sphingomonas. The sequence continues at coordinate 4,691 of JASLBO010000172.1, forward strand.
ACCACGCGATAGGGGCCGGCGTCGTTCTTGAGCGCCATCACTGCGCTCATCGGCACCATCTTGCCCGAGGCCGAGCGCGTCTTGAGCATCTGGATGTCCGAAGCGTCGTCGCGATAGGCGGCGTCGGCCTGCGCGGTCACGCGGAAGGTGCGGCCGAGATAGTTGAAGTCGTTGACATAGGCCGAGCCGAGATACGAGCCGAGCGTCGAATAGATGTTGGAGACCGGCACGCCCATCCGCTCGGCGCGGTCGCGGTCGACCTCGGCGGTGAGACGGGGGGTGCCCGTGTTGAACAGCGAGAAGGCGCCGGCGACGCCCTCGGCCTGGTTCGCGCCCATCATCATCGCGAAGCTCGCCTGCGCCAGCGCCTGATAGCCCTGGCCGCTGCGGTCCTGGATCATCATCTTGAAGCCGCCGCCGGTGCCGATGCCGGGAACCGGCGGAGGCGCGATCACCATGATGTCGCCGCCCTTGATCCCGCCCAGCGCCGGATAGAGCGCCTGCTGGATCTCGTCGGCATGCTGATCGCGATTGGCATGCGGCTTGAGCGCGAAGAAGATCACGCCGGCATTGGGCGCAGTCGAGAAGCTGGCGCCGTCGAGACCGGCAAAGCCGATCGAGGTCTGGATGCCGGGCAGCTTCATCGATTCCTTGATCGCTTCGCGCACCACCGCATCGGTACGCTGGAGCGACGAGCCCGGCGGCAGCGACACGACGCCGATCAGATAGCCCTGGTCCTGCGGCGGGATGAACCCGCTCGGGGTGGCAGCGAAGCGCCAGCCGACGACGAAGATCAGCGCAACATAGACCACGCCCACGATCAGCAGCATCCGCACCAGCCGCGCCGTGAGCCGGCTGTACTTGCCGGAGAGCCAGGTGAAGCCGGCGTTGAACTTCCTGCCCGCGCGTCCGGGCAGCCCGAGCAAGCCCGGCCGCGGCGGCTTGCCGTGCTCGGGCTTCTTGAGCACGAGCGCGCAGAGCGCTGGCGAAAGGGTCAGCGAGACGAATGCCGAGATGATCGTCGCCGAGGCGATGGTGATCGCGAACTGCTGGTAGAAGGCGCCCGAGATGCCGGGGATGAACATCGTCGGCACGAACACGCCGACGAGCACCAGCGAGATCGCGATGATCGCCCCGGAGACTTCGTCCATCGTCTTGTGCGCCGCCTCGCGCGGGCCGATGTCTTCCTCGTCCATCAGGCGTTCGACATTTTCGACGACGACGATCGCGTCGTCGACGACGATGCCGATCGCCAGCACGAGCCCGAACAGCGACAGCGTGTTGAGCGAATAGCCGAAGGCGAGGAGCACCGCGAAGGCGCCGACCAGCGAGACCGGAATCGCGATGATCGGGATCAGTGCGGTGCGCCAGCTCTGCAGGAAGACCAGCACCACCAGGACGACGAGGATCAGCGCCTCGATCAGCGTGTGCTCGACCGCGGTGATCGATTCGGAGATGTACTCGGTCGGATTGTAGTCGATCGAATATTTCATCCCCGCAGGGAAGCTCGCGGCGAGCGTGTCGAGCTCTTTCTTGACCGCGTCGGCGGTGGCGAGGGCGTTCGATCCGGGCATCTGGAAGATGCCCATGCCGACGGCGCTCTTGCCGCCGAGATAGCCGTTGAAGCTGTAATCCTGCGCGCCGAGCTCGATCCGCGCGACGTCGCGGAGGTAGGTCAGCCGGCCCTCGGTGTCGCGCTTGACCACCACCTTGCCGAATTCCTCCGGCGTGCTCAGGCGGCCCTGCGCCTGGACGCCCAGCTCGAAGGCGGGGCTTGCCTTGCCGTAGGGCGGCTGGCCGACCGCGCCGGCGGCGACCTGGAGGTTCTGGCCGCGGATCGCATTGACGACTTCGTCGACCGTCATGTCGCGGGCGGCGGCGAGGCCGGGATCGATCCACACGCGCATGTTGTAGTCGCGGCCGCCGAATGCCTGCGCCTGGCCGACGCCGGGAACGCGCGCGATGCGGTCGAGCACCTGCAGCGTGACGTAATTCGAGATGTAAGGGATTTCGAGGCTGTTGTCGGGCGAAGTGAAGAACACCACCATCAGGAAGTCGGGCGAGTTCTTGTTCACCGTGATGCCGAGACGGCGGACGTCCTCGGGCAGCCGCGGCTCGGCCTGCTGGACGCGGTTCTGGACCAGCACCTGCGCCTGATCGACATCGGTGCCCTGCTTGAATGCGATGGTGATCTGCGTCTGGCCGTTACCGGTCGACGACGAGGTCATGTAGATCATGTTCTCGACGCCGTTGATTGCCTGTTCGATCGGCGCGGCCACGGTTTCGGCCAGCGTCTCGGCGCTCGCGCCGGGATAGGTCGCGGTGACCACCACGGTGGGCGGCGCGATGCTCGGATATTGGGCGACCGGCAGCGACGGATAGGCGATCGCGCCGATGATGACGATCAGGATCGACAGCACCGCAGCGAAGATCGGCCGCTCGATGAAGAAATGGGGGAATTTCATGCGAAGCGGTCCTTAGCGGACAGTCGCCTGGCCCGAGGCCGGCTCCTGCGTCGGAGCTGTCGGTGCGGCCTGTTTGGTCGGATCGGCCTTGATCACGCCCTTCACCGGCGAGACCGGCGCACCGGGCTGCAGCCGGCCGACGCCGGTGATGACCACGCGGTCGGTCGGCGCGAGGCCGTCGCGGATGATGCGCAGTCCTTCCACCGTCGCGCCGACTTCCACCGGGCGCGGCATTGCCTTGTTGTCGTTGCCGACGACATAGACGAGGCGGCGGGTCTGATCGGTGACGATCGCCTCGTCGGGGACCAGCATCGCCTTGTAGGTGCCCGAGCCGAGCAGCCGCGCGCGGCCGAACATGCCGGGGGTGAGGAAGCGGTTCGGGTTCTGCACCACGGCATGCGCGCGGATCGTGCCCGAATTCGGATCGACGGTGTTGTCGAGGAATTCCATCCGGCCGAGCCAGCGATATTCGCTTTCGTCGGCGAGCTGGATCTGGACCGGATTGGCGGTGGTGCGCGAGGAGCCGCGCTCGCCGCGCTGATCCTGGCGCAGATTCTTGAGGTAGAAGCTCTCGGCCCCCTCGAACTCGAACCAGATCGGGTCGAGCGAGACGATGCGGGTGAGGATGGTCTGGCCGTCGGCGACCGAATCGCCGATGCTCACCTTGCGGTCCGACATGCGGCCGCTGAACGGCGCGCGGACGGTGGTGAAGCTGAGATTGAGCTGGGCGTTGTCGATCGCGGCGCGCGCGGCGGCGAGATCGGCGGCGGCGGTGCGCTCGGTGGCGATGTTCGCCTCGAGCTCCTCGGTGCTCACTGCCTGCGCGGTGGCGAGCCTGCGGCTGCGCGCGGTGACCTGGCGGGCGTTCGACAGCGCGGCGCTGGCGCGGGTCGCCTGCGCCTGCGCCTGGGCGAGCGCGGCGCGATAGGGGCGGGGATCGATCGTGAACAAGGGCGCGCCCTGGCGGACGTCCTGACCGTCGCGGAAGTGGACCGCAGTCACCACGCCGTTGACTCGCGGACGAATCTCGACGTCCTGCGGCGCAACGAAGCGACCGGTATAATCGTCCCAGTCGACCACGTCGCGCTGGACGGGCGTGGCGACGGTCACCTGTGGCGGGGGCGGGGCAGGCGGCGCCTGTTCTCCGCCGCATCCGGCAAGCAACGACAATCCCATAATTCCGAGCACGAGCCGCACAGGCTTCCCCTTTCTGCGGTGCAGCAAGTAGCGCCGCCAGCCGAGGTTGCAAGCAGATTCGTACCTATCGGTAGGAATTGACGGGGCTGCCGCACGACGGCGTTTCGACAATCGATGTTGCGGTAAGCGGGGTCGTGCGTTCAGCTGTTCAGACCTTCAGGACAGGCCGATATGAAGCCGCTAACCGACGCCCATCTCGCCATTCTTCGCCGCCATATGGTCGAGGTCATCGATATCGAATTCGACCTGCTGCGCGAGGAAATCGGCAGGCCTGCCCCGGCTGCGCGCGTCCGCGATGCGTTTCTTGCAGTGCCGCGACATTTGTTCGTGCCTTCGCAATTCGCACCCCTGGCCTATCAGAACAGCCCGCTGCCGATCGGCTTCGACAAGACGATCTCGCAGCCCTTCATGGCGGCGCTGATGACCGAATTGCTCGACCTGCGTCCGGAGGAGAACGTGCTCGAGATCGGGACCGGCCTCGGCTACCAGACCGCAATCCTTGCGCAGCTGGCGGCGCAGGTGTGGAGCGTCGAGGTGGTCGAGGAATTCGGCGCCGTGGCCGACGCGCGGCTGATCCAGCTGGGCCACGACAACGTCGCGGTGCGCATCGGCGACGGTTCCCGCGGCTGGGCCGAGGCGGCGCCGTTCGACGCGATCCTCGTTTCCGCAGCGGCGAAGACGCTGCCGGAAGCGCTGGTCGCGCAGCTCGCGCCCGGGGGCGGCCGCATCGTCATCCCTGTGGGCGAGCCGGGGGCGCAGCGGCTGGTGCGCGGCGTGCGCCACGGCGACGAATTGACGTTGCGCGAAGTGATGGCGGTGCAGTTCACCGAGCTCGAGACGGTGTAGAAACAAGTCATCGCTTGACACTGGCGGCCCGGACGGGCGTTGAGGCGAGGCTATGGCAAAATCGGCAACCGACCTGATGCAGGAGATTCTGTTCTCCACCGTCCTCGATTCCATCGTGGCGCTGAAGGACGCGGCGAACGGGCTTCCCAACCCGTTGCTGCGCGAGCTCAACAGCATCCATCCGAACATCACCTTCGCCGATTTGCCGAAGGAAGTGCAGGGCGCGATTGCCACCAATGTGCGCTCGGCGTTCACCCGGCTGCTCAAGGAAGGCTATTCGGTCGCGCCGGGCGGCACCGAGCCGCGGCGTGCCCCGCC
>JASLBO010000293.1 GCA_030146605.1 Sphingomonas sp.
CTCCGGGGAGAGGGAGTAAGAAGAGAAGAAGATGGCCTCTCTCAAGGCACTCAAGGTCCGGATCAACTCGGTCAAATCGACCCAGAAGATCACCAAGGCGATGAAGATGGTCGCCGCCGCCAAGCTGCGCCGCGCGCAGGAGGCGGCGGAGGCCGGCCGCCCTTATGCCCAGCGCCTCGAAAGCGTGGTCGCGAGCCTCGCCTCGAAGGTGACCGTGAGCGAATCGAGCCCCAAGCTCCTCGCCGGCACCGGCAAGGATCAGGTCCATCTGTTCGTCGTCGCGACCTCGGACAAGGGCCTCGCCGGCGCGTTCAATACCAACATCGCCCGTCTCGCCCGCCGGCGCGCGCAGGAGATGATCGCCGAAGGCAAGACGGTGAAGTTCTACACCATCGGCCGCAAGGGCCGCGCGGTGCTCAACCGGCTGTTCCCCAAGAGCTTCGTCCACTCGATCGAGCCGGGCGATCTCGGCAAGCTGAACTTCGCCGATGCCCGCGGCTATGCCGACGATCTGGTCGCGCGCTACGAAGCCGGCGAGTTCGACGTCGCGCATCTGTTCTATTCGCACTTCAAGTCGGTGCTGACCCAGGAGCCGACCGAACAGCAGATCATCCCGGTGGCGCCGAGCTCGGTTCCCGAAGGCACCGTACCCAGCACTGCAGCCCCCGCCGCCGTAATCTACGAACCCGACGAGGAAGCGATCCTCGCCGATCTGCTGCCGCGCAACGTCGCGATCCAGCTGTTCCGCGCGATGCGCGAGAACGCCGCGTCGGAGCAGGGCAGCAAGATGACCGCTATGGACAACGCCACGCGCAACGCCGGCGATCTGATCAAGCGGCTCTCGATCCAGTATAACCGTGCCCGCCAGGCCGCGATCACCACCGAGCTGGTGGAAATCATTTCGGGCGCCGAAGCGCTCTAAGTCGAATCAGAAGCAAGGAAGCAGACGATGGCAACCGCCGCACTCGACCGCCCCGCTACGGGCACCAATAACGTAGGCCGCATCTCGCAGGTCATCGGCGCCGTCGTCGACGTGTCGTTCGACGGCGGCGTGCTGCCGGCGATCCTCTCGGCGCTCGAGACCGACAATAACGGCAACCGCCTCGTTCTCGAGGTCGCCCAGCATCTCGGCGAGAACACCGTCCGCACGATCGCGATGGACGCGACCGAGGGCCTGACCCGCGGCCAGAAGGTCACCGACACCGGTTCGCAGATCCGCGTGCCCGTCGGCCCGAAGACGCTCGGCCGCATCCTCAACGTCATCGGCGAGCCGATCGACGAGCGCGGCGCGGTCGATGCCGAGCTGACCATGCCGATCCACGCGCCTGCGCCTTTGTTCGTCGACCAGTCGACTGAAAGCTCGATCCTCGTCACCGGCATCAAGGTGATCGACTTGCTCGCGCCTTATGCCAAGGGCGGCAAGATCGGCCTGTTCGGCGGCGCCGGCGTCGGCAAGACCGTGCTCATCCAGGAGCTGATCAACAACATCGCCAAGGGCCATGGCGGCACTTCGGTGTTCGCCGGCGTCGGCGAGCGCACCCGCGAGGGCAACGATCTCTATCACGAGTTCCTCGACGCGGGCGTCATCGCCAAGGATGCCGACGGCAATGCGCAGTCGGAGGGCTCGAAGGTCGCGCTCGTATACGGCCAGATGAACGAGCCGCCGGGCGCCCGTGCGCGTGTGGCTCTCTCGGGTCTGACCATCGCCGAATATTTCCGCGACGTCGAAGGCCAGGACGTTCTGTTCTTCGTCGACAACATCTTCCGCTTCACCCAGGCGGGTGCCGAAGTGTCGGCGCTGCTCGGCCGCATTCCTTCGGCCGTGGGCTATCAGCCGACCCTGTCGACCGACATGGGCGCGCTGCAGGAGCGGATCACCTCGACCAACAAGGGTTCGATCACGTCGGTCCAGGCCGTGTACGTCCCCGCCGACGATCTTACCGATCCGGCGCCGGCAACCTCGTTCGCCCATCTCGACGCGACGACCGTGCTCAACCGCGCGATCTCGGAGCTGGGCATCTACCCGGCAGTCGATCCGCTCGACTCGACCAGCCGCGTGCTCGAGCCGCGCGTCGTCGGCCAGGAGCATTACGAGACCGCCCGCGCGGTCCAGGCGATCCTGCAGAAGTACAAATCGCTGCAGGACATCATCGCGATCCTCGGCATGGACGAGCTTTCCGAGGAGGATAAGCTGACCGTGTCGCGTGCGCGGAAAATCCAGCGCTTCCTCAGCCAGCCGTTCCACGTCGCCGAAGTGTTCACCGGCATCCCCGGCGCGTTCGTGCAGATCGAAGACACCATCAAGTCGTTCAAGGCGGTGGTGAACGGCGAATACGACCACCTGCCCGAGGCTGCCTTCTACATGGTCGGCGGCATCGACCAGGCCGTCGCCAAGGCCAAGAGGCTCGCCGACGAGGCTTGATGCGGATCGCCGGGACCCCCGCGGTCCCGGCGCCCCCAAGCGCCGGCGCAACTGAGCGCAACGGCGCCATACGAATTGGACAGCTGAAGATGCCCCTGCATTTCGAACTCGTGACCCCCGCCAATCTCGTCCGATCGGAGGAGGTTCACATGGTCGTCGTG
>JASLBO010000305.1 GCA_030146605.1 Sphingomonas sp.
CAGAACCGGGATTTCATGAGAAAGTCTCACTTTACATATCATATAACTTGAATATCCGGACGAGCTGCCGTAGCCAAGGACCGTTATGAAACCGAAACATGCACGGTCCGATGCGCCTCGCTCGCGTTCCCCCCGGCGCGCATTCGAAGAGGCGGATGCCATCTTTCTCGACTGGGACGGATGCGTCATGATCGGGAACGCGCTCATGCCAGCCGCGCGTACGCTGCTTGCTCGTCATGCTGCTCGCATCGTCATCTTGTCTAACAACTCTACGCATCTGCCCCAGGACTTCTCACATACGCTAGGACTGGCCGGTATCCGTCTCCCGCCGGAACGGATCATACTTGCCGGTGTCGAAGCGGTGCGGGTGGCCGCGCAGCGGCAGGGCGCGCGAACCTCGCTACTCGGATCGGTCCGGCTCAAAGACCATGCGAGGCAAATGGGACTGACGCTCGTTCGAGAGGCCCCTGACCAGATCTTGCTGGCGCGCGATACTCGCTTCACCTACGCAAGATTGCGTCGGTCGATCAACGCGCTGCGCCGGGGCGCCGAACTGATCGTCGCCAATGAAGACCTCACGCATCCGGGCCTGGACGGGGAGATCGTGCCGGAAACAGGCGCGCTCCTCGCGGCCTTGCGTGCCTGCGTGCCTGATGCGTCGATCAGGATGGTCGGCAAGCCTGGCCCGCTGCTTTTCTCGCGCGCTTGCGAAGTCGCCGGTGTGTCTCCGGATCAGGCGATCATGATCGGCGACAATCCCCAGACCGACGGGCTGGGTGCGGGCAATTACGGCATCTTCCCCATCCTGATCGGACCGGAGGCGGGGATGGCGCTGGAAGACCTCCTGGACTGGTGAATCGGCTGCTCAGAAGCGCTTGATCGAGAGCACGTCGAACGTCTGGCGCAGGGTCTCGGTCGAGCGCTCGTAATCGGCCAGTGCGAGCGCTGCGATCAGTGCATCGATCACGCACAGCTGTGCGATGCGGCTGGTCATCGCTTCGGTGCGAAAGCTGGTTTCGCGTGCCATGGTGAACAGCACGACATCGGCATAAGCCTGGATCGGCGACCGCGCGAAATTGGTGATCACGATCGTGTTCGCCCCTGCCTCCTTGGCGAGGCGGGTGGCCGCGACTGTCTCATGCGTGGCGCCGCTATGCGAGATCGTCAGCACCGCGACATCGGCATAGCAGCGCGACGCGCTGATCGCCTGCACATGGCTGTCGACCACCACGCGCGCGTCGAGACCGATCCGCAGCATGCGATAATGCGTATCCTCGGCGATCGGCGCGGAGGAGCCGATGCCATAGATTTCGACCCGCCTGGCGGCGCGGATCATGTCGACGGCGCGGGACATATCCAGGGGGCGAAGCACGGACAGCGAGTCACGCAGCGCCTGGATTCCCGAATGGAAGACCTTGCGGCAGATCGTGTCCATATCGTCGTCGCGCGCAAGATCTTCGTGGATGAACTGCACGGGTTGAACGATTTCCTGCGCGAGGCTCAGCTTCATCTGCTGGAAGCCGGAGAGGCCGATACCGCGGCAGAAATTGATGATGCTGCCTTCGCTGACGCCGGTCTCCTCGGAAAGCTCGGTCACCGACATGCTCACGATCTTCTCGGGCTGAGCCAGAATATAGTCGGCAATCCGGCTCGCCCCTTTCGCCATGCCGGGCTGGGCGACGCGGATCCGAATCAGGGTGTTATCGACGGGGCGATTATCGGTCGTCGGCAATGCGGGGCGTCTGGGCGAATGGGTGGTCATGATGGCGCTACATTGTCCCTGTTTTGCCTTGCCTATCAGCATTTTGTGTCAGTGGAAAACTGAGTGATGTTCAAACTACCACAATTCGTCACCGCCAGCGAACGCATTTAGCTCAATTATAAATAACGATAAAATTGAGTAAAATTCACTCAAGTGTCACATCGCCCTCCTATCGCCCCCTCAAGCGGTTGACGCGCTGCACCACCGAGTCGCTATCGCGGCCCGCTGCTGCTCGGCAACCCGGTCCTCTGGGGGTTATTGGTCATGCTGAAGCGTGCACATCGTTACGGACATTCGAAATATCCCGTGAACTGTCTGGGCCTGTTGCTCGGTGCCAGTCTGTTGCCGTCCATGGCGATGGCCCAGCCGGTGGACACCGGCGATCAGACCGACAACGACTCGTCAATTGTCGTGACCGGCCAAAGACAAGAATCAACGCAGCTCGCGTCCGAAGCGGTCACCTATGGCAACAACGTGCAGATCGTCGAAGCCGAAGCGATCGCCGCCAGCGGCGCGAGCAACTTCGCCGAAGTGGCGCAGTTCCTCATCAAGGGCGCGAATGTCGGCTATTCCCCCGATGAAGGCGAATATACCATTCGCCTCGATGGCGGCGGCGACCGCGATACGCTGGTCGTGCTGGATGGCGTGCCGCTCTACGATCGCGGCCCGGCTCTGGAAGACATTTGGGGCTCGACGACGATCGATCCGCACATGATCGAGCGCGTCGAGGTGTTCCGCGGCGGCAACAGCCTGTTTTTTGGGTCGAACGGGGGGATTGGCGTTATCAGTCTCGTCACCAAGCGGCCTGACGGGACCAACCGAGTGGAGCTGGGCGCGAGCTATGGCGCGTTCAACTCGCGCGAATTGTGGGGCAATGCGCGGTTCGCGCTGGACCCGGACGGGCGCCACAGCTTCATGTTCTACGGCAGCAGCCAGCAGACCGACGGCCCGCGCATCTTCGCGCCGGAGAGCTATGTCGACAACGTCGCCAAAGCCGGCGGCATCCAGAAATATCCGCTGAACCGCAACAATATCGGCATCAAATATCTCTGGAAGGTCGACGACAGGACCGAGTTCCGCGTGAACGGCCAATATACCCAGATCGAGTTCCAGGACCCGTTCCCGGACAACGAGACCTACTCGCCCAACCGGGTGCGCTACCCGATCGTCGATTTCTCGGTCGACAGGCGCTGGTCGAGCACTGCCTATACCGAGCTGGCCGGCTATTGGAGCAATCCCAAGCTCAACAATACCGAGACTTTCGCCGAAATCTGCCGCGTCCGCACCGGATGCACCGATATCGACACCGGCCGGCCAATCCGTTTCGGTGACACGACCGGGCGCTCGACTCCCTATCCGAACAAGGGATTCGGCAAGGATTCGAAGGTTGGCGGCTTTCAGGAACGCGGGCTCAACCTCCGCAACACCTTCACCTTCCCCAAGCTGATCGAAGTCGTCGCGGGCGTGCAGGTCGTGTCGTACAAGGATGATTCGGATCCGGTCTATCCGGTCGGCAATTCCTCGACGACGATCACGGGGCTGTATCTAGATGCGCGCCCGACCATCCCGTTCAGCCCCGATACCAAGATCTCGCTCGCCGTCCGCACCGATTTCGCGGACAGCTTCGGGTCCAAGACGATCTGGAAATTCGGCTTCCGTCAGCCGATCGGGCCGTTCTATCTGCGCGCCAATGGCGGCACGTCCTACAGCCTGCCGCGCACCAACGAGCTGTTCTCGGTCAGCCCGACGCAGGTCGGCAATCCCAACCTGCAGACCGAAACCACCGAGACCTATAATGGTGCGGCAGGGTTCAGCGACTCCTTTGGTGACCTTCAAATCAATGCCGAAGTCGGCGCGTTTCGCACCGACATCAAAAACCGCATCCAGGGCACCTCGGGCCTGACCCCGAACACCTGGTTCAACAACACCGCCGTGACCGAGATCCGGGGCATAAGCGCCGACATGGACTTCATCCTGGGCAAGCAATTCTCGGCCAATATCAACTATACCAAGCAACAGGCGCGGCTCGCCGGATCGCCGCTCCAGATCAACGAAACCCCCGAATATATGATCACCGGCAACGTCGCCTGGCACAGCCCGGACGATCGGTTCCACGTCACTCTGCTGCCGCGCTATCAGGGCCCCGAATATTCGACCGGCGGCGTCGCCAATTCGCTGCGTTACAATTTCGGCGATTATTTCGTGATGAACGGATCGATCGCGTATTGGGCGGGGAAAGAGAAGCAGCACCGCTTCCAGATCCGCGTCGTGAACATCACCGACAGCAAATATGCGGAGCGCTATGGCTTCGGCAACCAGCGCTTCGGATCGGCCTTCATCCGCGGCGAAATCGCGCTGAACAGCCCGGCCTATTTCTACGGCTATGCATTCGAGGGCAAGCCGCGCGCAGTCTACGGCTCGTTCACCACCGCCTTCTGACGCGAGACCGGGGAACGTTCATGGCGGTGTCACAGCCTCCTCCTAGCCCAACGGCCGTTCCCCGGCAGGCCGGGACTGGAGAGATGTGCGTATGAAACGGTGGATGATCGCAGCATTTCTGATGCTGATACTGGGTGCCGGCGCGCTGCTCTGGGCGACGCGGCAAGCTCCGAAGGCGGAGGCTTTGAAGGTGTTGCTGATCCCCGCGGATGGCGGCACCGAAAGCGGGACGCTGGCGGACTATCAGCCGATCTTCAACGCCGTCTCGCGCAGCACGGGGCTGACCTTCGACCTCAAGGTCGCGCAATCCTATGGCGCGGTGGTCGAGGGGATGTGCAACGGGGCCGCCGACATCGCTTTCGTCGGCCCCGTCACCTATTTGCAGGCGAGGGATCGCGGCTGCGCCGAGTTGCTGGCGGTCGCGGTCAAATCGGGCACCTCGGTCTATTATTCCGGATTGTTCGCGCGCAAGGATGCGCCGATCCAGGCGGTGGCCGACCTGCGCGGCAAGCGGATGGCGTTCGGCGACGTCAATTCCACCTCTTCCTTCGTCTTTCCGCTGACGATGCTGATGGATGCCGGGATCGATCCGGCCAAGGATCTGAAAGAGGTGCGGCTGACCGGCAGCCACGCGAGCAGCCTCGCCGCCTTGCTGCAGGGGCAGGTGGATGCCGCCGCTCTGTCCTTCGAAAGCTATGAAAAGGCGGTGCGGGAGAATGTGCCGGGGGTGCGCGACGTCAAGGTCATCGCGCGGAGCGATCCGATTCCCAATCCGCCGCTGGTGGTGAACACCCGTCTGCCCGCCGCCACGCGCGATCGGCTCAAGACCGCGTTCCAGAATATCGCGCAGCAGCCGGGCATCACCCCGGAGATGATCCGCGGCTATGGCGGCGGTCAGGTCGATGGCTATGACGCGCACTTTTCCGCGGCCGAATTCGCGCCTGCCGCGCGGAAAATGGCGATGGTCAGCGATGCGCTGAAGGGCGAAATCCTCAAGAAATCGGCGCAGCGGTGATGGACATCCGCTTCGAGGGCACCTCCGTCGACTATGCCGATGGCACCCGCGCGCTG
>JASLBO010000314.1 GCA_030146605.1 Sphingomonas sp.
GGCGCCTGCGCGCAAGAGCCGCTGGGGCAAGCCCGGTGCGTGACTATGCCTTCGTCGTCTTCCTCGCCGCACTGCTGGGCATGGGACTGCGCAAGCCGTTCCTGTTCGTGCTCGCTTATGCCTATATCGACATCGTCTCGCCGCAGCGGCTGACCTATTTGCTGCTCAATTCGGTGCCGATCTCGATGATCGCGGTGGCGCTCGCGGTGCTCGGCTGGCTCGCGTTCGACGACAAGAAGGACGTCCGCGTCGCCCCGCGCCAGTTCCTCATCGTGCTGCTGCTCGGCTATTGCTTCTACACCACCCTCCACGCCGATTTTCCGCTGGAAGCGAAGGACAAATGGGAATGGGTGTGGAAGGCGCTGGTCTTCGCCGCTTTCCTGCCGCTCACGCTGCGCACCCGGCTGCGGATCGAATCCTTGCTGCTGTTCATGGTGCTCTCGGCGGCGTCGATCATCATCGTCGGCGGGATCAAGACCGTCGGCTCGGGCGGCGGCTATGGCGAGCTCAATTTGATGGTGACCAACAATTCGGGGCTCTACGAAGGCTCGACCATCTCGACCGTGGCGATCGCGATCATCCCTTTGATCTTCTGGTTCACCCGCCACGGCACGATCTTCGCACCCGATTGGCGCGTGAAAACCTTCTCCTACGCATTGATCTTCGCCTGCCTGCTGATCCCGGTGGGCACCTCGACGCGCACCGGCCTGCTCTGCATCGGTCTTCTCGCCTTGCTGATGATCCGCGAAGCGAAGCGTAAGTTCGTCTATCTCGCCGCATTGGGCTGCCTCGGGCTCGCCGCGATCCCCTTCCTTCCTGCCGCCTTCACCGAGCGGATGGAGACGATCAAATCCTATCAGGCCGATGCCTCCGCCTCGACGCGGATCGCCGTGTGGCAGTGGACGATGGACTATGTGAAGACCCACCCCATGGGCGGCGGCTTCGAAGCCTATCGCCAGAACCAGATCCGCTATGAGAAAGTTGCTGTCCAGCAGGCGGACGGCAGCCAGGCCAAGGTCGAGCGCAGCCTCGAGGTCGACAAGGCACGCGCCTATCACAGCGCCTATTTCGAAATGCTCGGCGAGCAGGGCTGGCCCGGCCTCGCGATCTGGCTGATGATCAACCTGTCGGGGCTGTTCCGCATGGAGCTGCTCCGCCGCCGCTATCGCAAGCCCGAGCCGGGGCAGGAATGGATCGCCCCGCTCGCCTCGGCGCTGCAGAGCGCGCATTTCATCTATCTGCTCGGCGCGGTGTTCATCGCGATCGCCTTCCAGCCCTTCGTCTACATGCTGATCGGCGCGCAGATCGGGCTCGACACCTATTGTTCGCGCAAACGTGCCGAGAGCGCGTGGCAGCCGCTGCGCAAGCCGAAGGCCGCGATCGCGTGAAGCCGGAGCTTCGGGCGCTGACCTCGGTCCGCGGGATCGCGGCATGGCTGGTCGTGCTGTTCCATATCCGCGCGTCGATCGCCGGGCTGCCCGCACCGGCAGCCGCGGTGATCGACAGAGGCTATCTCGCGGTCGACTTCTTCTTCCTGCTGTCGGGTTTCGTGATCTGGCTCAGCTGGTCCGCGCGGCTGCGCGAGGGCGCCGGTGCGGTGCCCGAATTCCTCAGGCGCCGGGTCGCGCGGATCTGGCCGCTCCATCTGTTCGTGCTCGGCTTCGGCGTTGCGCTCGCGCTGCTGCTCCGCGCGACCGGGCGCGGGGCGCCGGATTTCCCGTTCGCCGAGCTGCCGCTCCACGTCGTGCTGCTCCAGAATTGGGGCTTCACCTCCGCGCTGTCGTGGAACATCCCGGCCTGGTCGATCTCGTGCGAGTTCGGCGCCTATCTCCTGTTCCCGTGGCTGACGCTGGCGATCGATTGGCGGCGTGTTCCCACCTCCGCGATCCTCGCCGTGATCGGCGCGCTGCTGCTGCTGCTCCACGCGACCTTCGCGATGCACGGCTGGGACTCGCTCGACCGGGAGATCCCCCGGCTCGGGCCGATCCGCTGCATCCTCCAGTTCGCGAGCGGAACCGCGATCTGTGCATTGTGGCTCCGCTGGAAGGCGCAGTGGCGGGCGCCGGCGCTGGTCTCGGCGGCTTTCGCGATCCTCGTGCTGGCGGGCTGGATCGCCGGGCGGCTCCCCGAAACGCTCGCGGCCCCCGCCGCCTTCGCCGCGCTGCTGCTGGTGCTCGCGCTCACCGCCGGCAGAGCGGGCAACCCGCTCGAAGCCGCGCCGCTCCACTATCTCGGCGAGATCAGCTACGCGACCTATCTCGGCCACTTCCTGCTCTGGTTCGCGTTCAAGCTGGCCTTTGTCGAGAACATCCACGCCGTGGCGTGGCCGCTGATCGGGCTCTATCTCGCGCTGGTGCTGGCGAGCTCGGCGGCGCTCTACCATTGGATAGAGCGCCCCGCGCAGAAATGGGTGAACGCGCTGTCGCTCAGGCGGTCGCGACCCGTTCGAACTGCAGGCGGTCGATAATTGCCCGGTTGAACGCGGGAATGTCGGCGGGCTTGCGGCTGGTGATCAGCTTGCCGTCGATCACGACTTCTTCGTCGAGCACGCTCGCCCCGGCATTGGCGAGGTCGGTCCGCAACGAGGGCCAGCTCGTCACCCGGCGGCCGTCGACCACATCCGCCTCGATCAGCAGCCATGGCGCATGGCAGATCGCGGCGACGATCTTGTCGGCCGCGACAAACGCACGGACGATCTCCACCGCGCGCTTGTCCATCCGCAATTTGTCGGGGTTGGCCACGCCGCCGGGAAGCACCAGCGCGTCATAGTCCCCGCTCTCGACCTGATCGATCGTGATATCGGGGGTGATGCTCTTGCCCTTCTCGCCGCCCTTTTCGCCGGTGATCGGGTCGGACGCCAGCGACGCCAGCGTCACTTCCGCACCGGCATCGAGCAATGCGCTGCGCGGCTCGAACAGCTCGGATTCTTCAAAACCATCGGTGGCGAGCATCAGCACGCGCACCTGGGACAAGTCGACCATCAGGGGTTCCTCTTTTCTTTCTGGGGAGTTGCCCGACAAACTTCTTCACCCCCGCGCAAGTTCCGGAACGAAGCGCGGGGCCGCGCATTCAGTGCGGCAAGCGAGGAGGCCCGATGACGCTCGACGCCATCGTCTATGTCGACGATCATGAACCGGGTATCACGCGGCGCAAGGTTCGCCACGGCTGGGGCTATTGGGATCCGCAGGGCAATCGCATCACCGATCGCGACGAGATCGAGCGCCTGAGCAAGATCGGCTTGCCCCCGGCCTATGCCAACGCCTGGTTCTGCCCCGATCCGAACGGCCACATCCAGGCGGTGGGCTGGGACGACAAGGGCCGCAAGCAATATCGCTACCATGCCGGCTTCCGCGAAGCGCAGGAAACCGCCAAATATGATCGCTGCGCCGGCTTCGGACAGCGGCTGCCAAGGCTGCGCGAGCGCGTCGAGGCCGACCTCAGGCTGCGCGGCCTGTGCAAGCAGAAGGCAATCGCCGCGGTGGTCCGCCTGCTCGATCTCGGCACGATTCGCGTCGGCAACGAGGCATATGCCCAGGAGAATAAGAGCTTCGGCGCGACGACGCTGCGCAAGCGCCACGTCAAGGTGAAGGGCCAGACGCTCAAGCTCCAGTTCCGCGCCAAGTCCGGCAAGCTGCGCATCATGACGATAACCGACCGGACGCTGTCGAGCTTCGTCAAGCGCTGCCAGGACCTGCCGGGCCAGAACCTGTTCCGCTGGGTCGATGATGCGGGCGAAGCGCATCCGGTCACGTCGACCGATGTGAACGCCTATCTGCGCGAGGCGATGAAGGACGATTTCACCGCCAAGAACTTCCGCACCTGGGGTGCCAGCGTCATCGCCTTCCAGGCGCTCGCCACCGCCGACTCCTATCTCGGCATCAAGTCGATGCTCGAGCCGGTGACCGAGGCGCTCGGCAACACCCCCTCGATCGCGCGCAAATCCTATGTCCATCCGCGGCTGATCGACCTCACCAGGGACAAGGCGGCGCAGGCCGAGTTCCGCGAGCACTTGCGATTGCCGCGCGCGACCCGCTACCTCAATCGGTACGAACGCGGTCTGATCTCTTTCCTCGAGAACGACGCGCCGCAAGCCAAGGCAGCCTGACCACCTCCATGACCAATACTACCAACGCTACCGCCGCCAAGCCGCTCATCCCCGCGGGTCCGGACCTGCAGGCGCAGGCCACCACGCTGTTCCGCGATTCGCTGATCTGGGTCGAGAGTCACTGGCTCAACATCGCGATCGCAGCGGGCATCGCCGTTCTGATCGTCGGCGGGCTTCATGCCGTCCGCGCCTGGGCGATGCGGCTGTGCCAGCGCGGTTCGGGCACCGCCAGCTGGTATTCGGTGGTCGGCCGCGCACTTTCGAAGACCGGCAACTTCTTCATCATCATGACCGCGCTGCGGCTGGTGTCGGGCTATGCCGATCCGCCGCAGATGGTGGCGACCACGATCGGCTTCCTGTTCACCATCGCCGCGGTGTTCCAGGTCGCGATCTGGGTGCGCGAGCTGATCTTCGGCGCGATCGAGCACCGCACCAGCGCGGAAAACTATACCGGCGAAGGCCTGGCCAGCGCGATCGGGATCATCCGCCTGCTCGTCTCGATCCTATTGTTCGCGATCGCCACGGTGATGGTGCTCAGCAATGTCGGCGTGAACGTCACCGGCCTCGTGGCGGGCCTCGGCATCGGCGGCATCGCGATCGGTCTGGCGGCGCAGGGCATTTTCGGCGATCTGATCGCCGCGCTGTCGATCATCTTCGACCGTCCCTTTCGCGTCGGCCAGCACATTAAATATGGCACCACCGACGGCATCGTCGAGCAGATCGGGCTCAAGTCGACCCGGCTGCGCTCGGTCACGGGCGAGTTGCGGATCATCTCCAACCGCCAGCTGCTCGACAAGGAGATCCAGAATCTCAGCGACCGCCGCCTGATCCGGTTCAACTGGATGCTCGGCGTCGCCTATGAAACGCCCCCCGAAGTGCTCGACCGGCTACCGCAGATCCTCAAGGAGATCGCCGAAGAATGCGGGGCCCACGCGGCGCGCAACGGCTTCGCCAATTTCGGTGCCAGCACGCTCGACTATGAATTCATCGTCGAACTCGACGGCACCGACTGGACGGCGGCGAACCACACCCGCGACAAGCTCGCGACCACGATCCTGCGCCGCTTCGCGCAGGAAGGGATCAACTTGCCCTATCCCGCCCAGGCCAGCTTCACCGCCGCGCCCGACGGCACGCTGATCATGCCCTATCCGGAGGTTCAGCCGGTGCGGCGCGTCGACAAGGGCCCCAACGAGATCTGAACGACGCACTTTAGAAGATCGGGTTCGCTCGATCGGCCGCGATCTCCTTATCGTTAGGAGAGCCGGACGCTACGTCCCCCGGCATTTTCAAATTCCCGGTCGGGTGAGGCTTGCGATAGCCCCCCTGAATTCCCTAGATGGGGCTGCGTCACGCTGAAAGTGGCGGGGAGAAAGCCTCGGTGGCAGCCGGATCGATCACCGTCGAACAGATGGCCGCGAGCATCGGCACCGAACGCGTGTCCGACTGGGTCGCGGTCACCCAGGCCATGATCGACCGCTTCGCC
>JASLBO010000393.1 GCA_030146605.1 Sphingomonas sp.
CCCCTCCCCCATTCACTCCGCGATTGGCCCCCCTCCCCGTCGCGGGGAGGATTCTGTAGGACCCACCCTGTGACCACCTTCTCGCTCCTCCCCAGCCCTGCCACCCCGCTCTCGCGCGAATCTGCGGCACAGGCCTTTGCCGACATCCTCGACGGCACCGTGCCCGAGGAGGCGATCGAGCAATTCCTGATCGCGCTCAGCCTGCGCGGCGAAACCAGTATCGAGATTGCAGAGGCGGCGCGGGCGATGCGCAACCGGCTGCTTCCCGTAACCGCGCCGCCGGGGGCGATCGACGTCTGCGGCACCGGCGGCGACGGTCATCACACGCTCAACGTCTCGACTGCGGTGAGCCTCGTCGTCGCGGCATGCGGGGTTCCCGTGGCCAAGCACGGCAATCGCGCCGCATCGTCCAGGGCCGGGGCCGCCGATACGCTCGAGGCATTGGGCCTCAACCTCGATCGCGCCGCGGCGCGCGCCGAAGAGAGCCTGCACGAGCTCGGCATTGCCTTCCTCTTCGCCCAGCATCACCACCCGGCGCTGGCGCGGATCGGCCCGTTGCGCCGGCGCATCGGCCGGCGGACGATCTTCAATCTGATGGGCCCGCTCGCCAATCCGGCGCACGTCACCCGCCAGCTGATCGGCATCGCCCGCCCCGATTACGCCCCGATCTATGCCGAAGCCCTGCTCCAGCTCGGTTCGGAGGCGGCGGCGGTCGTCTCGGGCGAGGAGAGCCTCGACGAACTCTCCACCGCAGGCGCGAGCATCGTCGTCAATGTCGGAAGCGCCCGCCTGCCGACCCGGATAACGCCCGAGGATGCGGGGCTGCCGCGCCATCCGCTCGCGGCGATACGCGGCGGTGATCCTGACTATAATGCCCTCGCGCTGCGCCGTCTGCTGCTCGGCGAGGCCGGCGCGTATCGCGACGCGGTGCTGCTCAACGCCGCCGCCGCGCTGATGGTGGCCGGCCGCGTCGACAATCTGGTCGATGGTGTCGAGGAAGCTGCCGAGGCGATCGACGGCGGGCTGGCCAATGGCCTGCTCGATTGCTGGATCGCCTTCGCATGAGCACGATCCTCGACCGGATCCTCGCCACCAAGCGGAACGAAGTCGCCGCGCGCCGCGCCGCGCCGCCCGCGCCGGGGGAGCCTTCGCCGCCGCGCGGCTTCAAGGCCGCGCTCGATGCCAAGGTTGCCGCCGGCGGCTATGGCCTGATCGCCGAGATCAAGAAGGCCAGCCCGTCCAGGGGCCTGATCCGCGCCGATTTCGATCCGCCCGCGCATGCCCGCGCCTATGCGGCGGGCGGCGCTGCCTGCCTGTCGGTGCTCACCGACCGGGAATATTTCCAGGGTCACGAGGACTATCTGATCGCGGCGCGTGCCGCATGCGACCTGCCGGTGCTCCGCAAGGATTTCATGGTCGATCCCTGGCAGGTCGCCGAATCGCGCGGGATCGGCGCCGATGCGATCCTGATCATCGTCGCTGCCCTCGAAGACCTGCAGATGGCCGAGATCGAGGACGCTGCGTTCGCGCTCGGCATGGACGTGCTGGTCGAGGTCCATGATGCACGCGAGCTCGAACGCGCGCTTCGGCTCAAGTCGCGGCTGATCGGAGTCAACAATCGCAACCTGAAAACCTTCGAAGTCGATCTTCAGAAAACCTACGAACTCGTCCGCCACGCCCCGAAGGACTGTACCTTCGTCGCCGAGTCCGGCCTCACCAGCCGTTCCGATCTCGACGCGATGGCCGAACACGATATCCGCTGCTTCCTGATCGGCGAATCGCTGATGCGCCAGGCCGATGTCGAGGCGGCGACGCGGGCGCTGGTTGGATGAGCAGCCTCACCCATCTCGATGAATCCGGTGCTGCGCATATGGTCGCCGTCGCCGGTAAGCCGGTCACGGAGCGCGAGGCGGTGGCCAGCGGCCGCATCACCATGTCGCCCGAAGCTGCTGCGGCGATCCGGGCAGGAGCGATCAAGAAAGGCGACGTCCTCGCCACCGCACGGATCGCGGGGATCATGGCCGCGAAGAAGACCGCCGAGCTGATCCCGCTCTGCCACCCGCTGCCGCTCACCCGCGTCGCGGTCGATCTCGCCCCCGACGAGACCGGCGTCACCGTCACCGCCACCGTCGCCACCGAGGGCAAGACCGGAGTCGAGATGGAGGCGCTCACCGCCGCGAGCGTTGCGTTGCTGACGCTCTACGATATGGCGAAGGCGCTCGATAAGAACATGATTATCGGGGATATCCGCCTGCTGTCCAAGACAGGCGGCAAGTCCGGCGACTGGTCCGCCTGACCCGCGTAACGCCGTCGCGGCCATGTCGTTGTTTCGTCATGAAACTGTCATGAAGGACAAGACATTGCGCGAAGCATCGGTGCTGAAGGGACTTGGCTATCTCACTTCCACAATGAGCGTCGTCCTGCTCGGTATCGTCGGGCTCGAAGCCGCCGAGGAAAGCCCGGTGCTGCTCGCCTGCCTGCTGCTCGGCATGGTTTCATCGATCGCCGGGATGCTGTTGCGGTGGCGCTCGCATCGCGTCGAGCAGCACGAGAAGGATCGCCTGTTCGACAGGCCGCGATCTGCCG
>JASLBO010000420.1 GCA_030146605.1 Sphingomonas sp.
CCTGCCCCGGGCTTTCGGCACGCGCGATCGACTGCGCGCTGCTCTCGCTGAGCGCTTCGGGAAACAGCTCGGCGGCACGCTTGCGCGCGTCGACCGTGTCGCGGGTCCGCTGCGCCAGCCGCTCGGCCGCCTCGACCCGGCGCATCACCGCATCGGGCCCCGCCCAGCTCGCCGCCACATCGTCCCACCCCGCCGGCGAACCCGGCTTCCATACCGGCTGGCCGAGCTGGGTCATCAGTCCGTTCATCGCCATCGGCGGCAGTTGCTCCGCACCCAGCCCCCGGAGCGCGGATATGGTCCACTCCCACGGCGATTTGAACTTCGCCGGCTGCGCCACCCAGCATTCGGGCGCCGCGATCAGCGTGCGATAGAGCGTCGGCAAGTCGCCGCCCGAGCGGAGGAACGCCGTCTCGAGCCTGCCGACCAGCGCCGGCGGCGGCTCGTCGCCGGCGAAATGGCGCGCCAGCTTGGTGGCGATATGCCGCGCGGTGGCGGGATGGGTGGCGAGCAAATCGAGCACCGACGCCGCCTGCGCCTCGCCTGGCTGCGCCCAGATCTTGCCCAGAATGTTGCGCGTGCCCGGCTCGTGCAGCCGCGGCGCGAAGACGAAATTCCCCGCGCCGTTCTCCGCATGAGCGGGGCCCCGGCCCCGCCCGAGCCCCGCGACGGTCCAGCCGGTCATCGCCCGCGCCAATTCGGTCACGTCGGCCTGGCTGTAGCCGGTCCGCACCCCCAGCGTGTGGAGCTCCAATATTTCGCGCGCGAGATTTTCGTTGAGCCCCGCTTTCTGCCCGCGCCGCCCGCCCGTCTGGCCGAAGGGGCTGTTCGGCCCCACCGATTGTGCCTGATCGAGATAGACCAGCATCGCCGGATGCCGCTCGACCGCGTGGAGCATGTCGCCGAACTTACCCAGCACATGCGGCCGCACCGCTTCGAATTCGAGGGTGCCGGCGAGCCCGATCATCTCCAACTTGTCCGCCGAGACCGCGAAATGATTGGCCCAGAAATGCACCAGCCGCTCGACGAACGGTGCCGGCGCCTGGAGCGCGGTCAGCGCGCGCGCCGAGACCGCGCCGGCATAATGGTCGCGTGCCTGCAATCGCGCGGCGCGGCGGATTTGCGCGACGGGATCCCTGGCGTCCTCGCCTTGCGCCGGCATCGGCTGCATCGCTGCGCCGCGCATCGCGGGGTCGGTGTCGCTCTCGGGCCGGGCCACGGCCTGCCGGCCGCGCCGCGCCGCGCCGAGGGCACGACGATAGTCGGCGAGTTCCCCGACGATCCGGCTGGCGGGCGCAAGTGCGCCAATGGCCTGCGGGCGTGCCTCATAGCGGTCGAGCTGCGCAAGCAGCCAGCGCGCCGGATCCTCCCCCGGCATGTCGCCGGGGCGGCCGCCAAGCCCGAACCGGTTGAGCGCAATGCTTGGCCTGACCATGACGAACACCCTTCTCACTGCTTGCTCGCTGATACCCCCTGTTTGTCGCAGAAGTTTGTCACAGCCTCGGTTCGTCCCGATTGATGCACGGATTGCAACCGCCCCTGACGTGTTTTGCGATTGCCGTTCATGCTGCGCTGCAACATCTTCGTTTCGAGAACAGAACAAGACGTACCAGGGATGCCGGTCTGGCTCTTTCGAGCATTTGAAGGAGAAAGATCGTGACACGTTTTCTGATCGCGGCCGTCGCCGCTGTTGTTGCTTTCGCCGCCCCCGCAACCGCCAAGGAGCGCGTGTTCACGCACGAAGGCGTGACCTACGCCTACACCTCGACCCCGGGCAAAGCCGGCCTGGTCCTCGAAGGCACCGCCTCGACCGGCGGCAAGTTCCGCTTCGTCGTCAAGGGCGACTGGGTGCAGGGCTATGCCGGCGGCGCCCGCGTATCGTTCCGCACACCGAAGCGCGAAGGCGCAGCAATTCTCGTCGCGCAGCGCTGATGGCCATCCCCCTCTCCCGTCGGGAGAGGGGGCCCTCGGCTTAAAAGCCTTCGGGCAATTCGATCGGGCCGACGACCTCGCGATAGCGGGCTACCGCATAGCGATCGGTCATCCCGGCGATGAAATCGGCGATGTGGCGGCTGCGCCACGGCTCGTCCTCGGGGAGCGCCTCTCGCCACTCGGGCGGCATCCACGCCGGATCGCCTGCATAGGCCGCGAACAATCCCGCCACGACACCATGCGCCGCCTCCGCCGCTTCGAGCTGGCTCGGATGATGGTAGAGATTGGCGTACATGAAGCGCTTGAGCCCGCGTTCGGCGTCGCGCATCGCGTCGGAGAAGGTCGCCAGGCACCGCCCCGCCGCGCGGACATCCTCGATCGTCTCGATCCCGCCTTCGCGCAATTGCCGCTGCGTCGAACCGATCAGGTCGTTGACCATCTCGCCGATCTGCGAGCGGATCAGTTCGCCCACCAGCCGTCTGGCGGGCACCCCCGGGAATTTCGCCTCGACCCGCCGCCAGCCGTCGGCGATCATCGGCACCTGCATCAGCTGATCGAGACTGAGCAGCCCCGCGCGCAGCCCGTCATCGATGTCGTGATTGTCATAAGCGATATCGTCGGCAA
>JASLBO010000345.1 GCA_030146605.1 Sphingomonas sp.
CCCTCACCCCGGTCATAAAATCGACCGGCTTCTGGGTCATAATTCCGGTCATAATATCGGTCATAAAATCAGCGGCGGAAAGCCCTAAACGCGACCGAACCGCTCCGGATCGGACGCATTCATTTCTGAGGCATAAATCACGTTATATCAATGTGATAATGGACGGATGTGCACCGCCGCGGACCCCTACGCACGCGGCACTTCGATTCCCCTCAGCTCCACCAGCTGCCGCTAAGGGTCTGAGACCCCTAGAGAACATTGGAAAATGGGCACTTTTGCACAGGCGGGTGTTACATCTGTAGAGGATGTGACAGGCCCGTGTGCACCTATGTTACCAAGCGGCAATCCACCTCTTATTTCCAGCGTGTGCTCCCTGCTGAGCTCCGCCGGGCCTTCGATGGCAAGGCGGAGTATAGAGTCCCCGAAGGCCAAGGATCGGGGAAGCCAAGCGGCTGATCCCTGCCCACACCATGGCCACAGATATCCCGCTGCGCGTTCGCGGTTGCTGAGCCCTTGCTTCGCGCAAGGAGCCGGTTGCTGCAGCGTTTTTTTGAACTCGTCGGCCCGATCTGCGCGTCCAGCGCTATTCGGCGATCCGCGGGCCGTCCTTATAGGCATTCCAGACATCGAAACGGAAGGTGCGGGCCGGGCGTGCTGCACGGACCTCGAACACCAGCGATTCGCGCGCTGTCGATCCTTGCGCGCGCCGTACGCTGACGGTCGCGACATGCAGTCCGGGCGTCAGCGTGCCCGGCAGGCGGTAGCGCCAGAGATGCGAGCTATGATCGGCGACCGATCCCTGCGGCTGCGGCGGCCCCGCCGCGTTGCGCTCCTGCCGACCCTGGATGAAGCCCTGGTTCTCCGCGATGCCCGAGCGGCTGGCGATCGCGGTGCGCGCGACCGTAAGCTGGCGTTGGAGCGCGAAGGGATCGGCGTAATCAGGCCCGTCGCGGCTCGCCTCGCCACGCGCCTCCTGCGTTCGCATCATCGGAGCCGCCACGCCGCCGTCGATTGAGACGCTGGCCTGCGTCTGGCTGTCGCCGAGCCAGATATTGGCGGTGAGCCAGCTGCCTGACGCGAGATCGGCCGGGGTGAGGAGCTTTTCGTCGGGCAGGTCTTGGACGCTGCGCGGCGGCACCGGCGTGCGCGTCTTGCGATCGGCATTGCGCCACGCGAGCAACGTCGCCGCCCAGTCGCGAAACGCCGGCGTGTTGACCGACAGCCACATCGCCTTGTCCGCCCGCTCGCCGATCGCGCGATAGTCGAGCGCATAGTCGCTGCCCGTCACCCGCATGTCGATATAGCCGCGCGGCGACCCGTCGCCCTGCAGGCTCATCGGGATGCCGTCGGCGGCATAGTCGCCGCCCCACCAGTCGCCTGCCACTGCCCCGGCGACGACGTGGCGGAAAGGAATGCTGGTCACCCCTACCGCCTGCTGCCAGCCCTCGAACGAATCGCCGGGTGCGAGATTCTCCAGCGTATGGCTGTGCCCGGACAAATCGAGCGCCTTGCGGCCCTTGAGCAGTGCATGGACTTCCGCCGCATTCTGGGTCTGGTGCGCCCATTCCTTGCGATTGTCGAAACCCACCAGCGGGATGTGATGCCCGAGCACGATCAGCCTGGCGGGATCGGTTGCGGCGATGAGATTGGCGAGAAACGCCATCTGATCGTCGGTAAAGCGTCCGTTATAGCTCTTTTGCGGGTACGCCACGCAGAAGGGCCGGGTCCCCTTGCGATTGTCGGTCTCGCCGCAGGGGTAGGAGACGTTGTCGAGCCCGATGAACAGCACGTCGCCGATCTCGAAGGCATAGGTCGCCGGCCCATAGTCGCGGCGCCAGGTATCCGAGCTGTCGGCATCGCGATCGGCATCCGAATCGTAATCGTGATTGCCCTGGACCCACCATTGCGGAACCTTGAGCGTGCCAAGCACTTCCGCGAGCCGGGGGATCAGCCCGAGATCGTCGCCGACCAGATCGCCCAGCGCGAACAGGCAGGCTGGCGGCGTGCCGCCGCGATCTGCGAGTTCGCGCACGAGCGAATCGCGCGCGTAACCGATCTCGTCGCCCGAATAGACCTGAACGTCGCCGAGCACCGCGCAGTTGAAGCCACTCGCCACTTTGCTCGGCGCCAGCGGGAAGTTGATCGCGGCGGGCAGCGGGCCGGTGGGCGGAAGGCCGCCGAAGCGCATCCTTTTGGGCGAGCCGCCCGGCTTGTGGGCATAGGCGAACTGGGGCACGAAATTGCGGTTGGTCGGTACGCGCCAGCCGCTCGGCTGGATCACGAACACGCTCATGTCGCTGCGCACCGGCAGCGTATAGCTCCCGTCGCCGCCGGTCCGCACCACTTCGCGCCCGTTCGAGACCTTGACCCCAGCCACGCCGCGCTCGCCCATGTCGAGCCGGCCATTGCGGTTGGCGTCGTCGAACACCCGGCCGCGGATCGTCTCCGCCTGCCGGCCGCCGCCGCGCACCACGTCGATCCCGGCAAACCATGGCGCGTCGATGGGGTCAGGGACCTGCGCGCGCGCCGCTGCGCCGGCCATGCCGCCCGCCGCTGCGATCAGCGCCGCCGCGCGCCAAACCAATTTCGTCATCGAACGTCCCTCCGCTGCCTGCCCGTCACGAGCAAAGCAAAAACCAACATTAAAACCACACTATACGCATAGCATGTGGGCTAGTGCTGACATGGCGAGTCGCAAGCGAGTCATCGCAGCAACTAGGCCCAAGTGCTTGTTTTGTAGTGTAACTCGCCCCAGATGGTTCAAGGCAAGCGCCTTTGTGCCTTCTCAGTGTCTATCAAGCGACGCGATGTTTCGGCGTCATGACAAATCGGCGGCATTTCGGTTTTGCGGATGAAATGTTGTTTTTCTGACCGTTTGTCACAAATCTTCCACTCAGCGAATTTAGGGGCCGCTCCGAAGCCGGGGTCGCTCCAACGGGAAGCCCGGTCTCGCCGAAACAAGGCTCAAATCCGTTTCCAAGGGGACTTACTCGTGATGTGCTTTTCGCGAAGCGCGCGGCCTGCCGCGCTGATCCGTGCTGCGCTGCTGCTCGGCGCCGCCATTCCGGCAGCGGCGATCGCCGCGCCCGCCGCGCATGCGCAGGACTATACCAACGTGAGCGCTTCGGGCCGCGTCACCGACGAGTCGGGCGCGCCGATCGCGGGCGCCACCGTGACGATCACTTCGTCGGATCGCGGCGTCTCGCGATCGGCGCAGACCAACGAGTCCGGCGCCTACAGTATCGCCCAGCTCGCCCCGGGCGCATACGACTTCCGCATCACTGCCGATGGCCATGCGCCGTACCAGGAGGCGCGAGTCGAACTCACTGCGAATCGCGGCGCGAGCAACAGCTTCCGCCTGCTGCCGGCAGATGCAGGCGAGGAGATCGTCGTGCGCGGCTCGCGCGTGCGCACCGCCGACTTCAACGACACCACCACCGGCGCGGTGATCGAGCTTGCCGAGATTGACCAGCGCGTGCCGATCGCCCGATCGCTGCAGGACGTCATCTTGCTGTCTCCGGGCGTGGTGCGCGGTTCGTCGGGCAATGGCAGCTTCGCCAATTCGGTCGCGATCAGCGGCTCGGCGATCACCGAGAACGCCTTCTTCGTCAACGGCCTCAACATCACCAATTTCCGCATGGGGCTGACTCCGGTCGAAGTGCCCTATGATTTCTACAAGACGGTCGAAGTGAAGACCGGTGGCTTCGCGGCGGAGTTCGGCCGCGCCACCGGCGGCGTGATCAACGCGGTCACCAAGTCGGGCAGCAACGAATTCCATGCCAGCGTTCTCGGCACCTGGGAGCCCAATGGCCTTCGCTCGACTTCGCCCGCCACGATCGAGCTCGACAACGAAGACGCGACCTCGACGCGGCGTGAGCTGATCGTCCAGGCGAGCGGCCCGATCCTCAAGGACCGGCTGTTCTTCTACGGGCTGTACAATCTGCGCGACTTCACTTCGTTCACGCCCGACGCCGACCAGGACAACGCCACCGAGGTCAAGAACCGTAGCCCGTTCTGGGGCATCAAGCTCGACGGCTACGTCACCGACGGCCACCATCTCGAATTCACCTATCTCGACAGCACCAACGACACCCGCACCCGCAGCATGGGCTACAACCGCGCCACCGGCGACCGCGGCGAGGTGGTCGGCGGCAGCAACCAGCGCGCCGGCGGCATCAACTATGTCGGCCGCTATACCGGCACCTTCGCGCCGTGGTTCACCTTGTCGGCGGCCTATGGAGTCAACAAGCTGCGCGACGGCTCGCTGCCGCTCGACATCACCAACGAAAAGGTGCTCGACTATCGCAAGAACCCGGCGGGAACCGATATCGGCCTCAATCGCGTCAGCGATGCCTGGGGCCAGACCGACGACAAGCGCGACTTCTACCGCGCCGATCTCGACTTCAACTTCCAGCTGTTCGGCGGCCACCACCTGCGCGTCGGCTATGATCACGAGACCAACGAGTCGACGCAGATCCACCAGACGATGGGCGACGGCTTCTACAAGATATTCACTGCCAATGCCGAGACCGCGACGCGCTACGGCATCCCGGTGGGCACCGATTACTATACGACCCGCGTCTACCGGAACAATGGCGAGACCACGGTCAAGAACGAAGCCTATTATATCGAGGACGATTGGTCGCTGTTCGACGATCGGGTGAAGCTGCAGCTCGGCCTGCGCAACGACCGCTTCAGCAACCAGGGCGTCGACGGCAAATCCTATTACGAATCCGGCAATCAATGGGCGCCGCGCATCGGCGCCTCGTTCGACGTGCTGGGCGACGGCCGCACCAAGGCTTATGGCTTCTTCGGCAAGTACGCGCTGCCGATGGCGGGCGACATCAACCTCAACGTTGCCGGCGGCCTGGTCACCTATACGCGGTACAATCGCTTCAACGGGCTCAATTCGGGCGACAACAC
>JASLBO010000566.1 GCA_030146605.1 Sphingomonas sp.
TCCATGCCGCCGGGCAGACGCGGCCGACCCCGTTGCTGCTTCGCTACGGGCCGGGCGACTATAATTGCCTGCACCAGGATCTGTATGGCGAACATGTCTTCCCGCTCCAGCTGGCGGTTCTGCTTTCCGCGCCCGGGCGCGACTTCGCCGGCGGCGAGTTCGTCCTGACCGAGCAGCGCCCGCGGATGCAGTCACGCGCCGCAGTGGTGCCGCTGGCGCAGGGCGATGCGATAGTGTTTGCGGTAAGTCAGCGCCCGGTGAAGGGCAGTCGTGGCGACTATCGTGTGACGATGCGGCACGGGGTGAGCGAAATACGCAGCGGATCGCGCCATACGCTCGGAATAATCTTCCATGACGCTGCGTAAACCAACGCTCGTATCGCTATCGTCATAAATTCGGTATGAATATCGATCTGCGAACAGGGAGCGGAGCGATGGGCGACTCACCGGATTTCATCAACGAGTCCAATGACACCAGAAATTCCGAAGCCGTGATCTTCGAGAGCGAGGCCGCCGCATCGCCGGCTGCATGGCGCGGCACTGCCGCGCCCAGCATCAAGCTGAACTTCATCAACCGCTCGAACGACCTCCAGAATAGCTACGTGGTGATCTTCGCGCAGAACGTGGCGACCGGCTTCGACGAACTCGCCGTAGCGTGGACCGTGATCCGATATTGCGGCCAGGGCGAGAATCACCCTTTCACCTATCCGATCGATCAGACGATCAGCGCGGGCGATAGCTGGGGCAATTACTCGGCACAGCAGATTGCCAGGCCAGGCGAGCGATTCGCCATGACGCTTACCGCCTCCGGTGACCAGCTGACGCATCAGGGTCCGGCATCGTCGCCGCAGGAAATCCAGCTGCTCAATGCCCTTCCCCAGGGCGCGATCAGCGCGAACATCTACAAGGCTGGCAGGTTGTTCGCGACGAAAACCGGGATCGCCCCGCAGCAGATGGCGGTGTTCGAGTTCAAGCCGACGATCTGGATCGGGGTGGCCTCGCAGGTCGAGGAAGGCGCGGTGATGAACGCGGCGGTCGTGTCACAGGTCAATACCGAGCTCTCGCTGCTCGGCATCGCGAGCGCGGACATCGTGATGACCGGCGGCGGCGCAGGGCCCAGCGCCACGCAATTCATGTTCACGCTGCAGAATGTCGTGATGGCCTGAGCGCCGGTCGGGCCGCTTGGGGCTTTGCCCCGCCCCGCCGCTCGGCTATCCCCGCGGCGATGCCCCATCTCTATCTCGTCGACGGCTCCGGCTATATCTTCCGCGCCTATCACCGGCTGCCCCCGCTCACCAACAAGCATGGCGAGCCGGTCGGCGCGGTCTATGGCTATACGACGATGCTGTGGAAGCTCGTCGACGAGCTCAACAAGGCCGACGGCCCCACCCACATGGCGGTGATCCTCGACAAGAGCGAGCACACCTTCCGCAACGAGATGTACGACCAGTACAAGGCGCATCGCCCGCCCGCGCCCGAGGATCTCGTCCCCCAATTCCCGATGATCCGCGACGCCACCCGCGCCTTCTCGATGCCCTGCATCGAGGAACTGGGCTGGGAAGCCGACGATCTGATCGCGAGCTACACCAAGGCGGCGCTGGCCCAGGGCTGGTCGGTCACCATCGTCAGCTCGGACAAGGATCTGATGCAGCTGATGACCGATCCGTCGGTGGACATGCTCGATACGATGAATAATCGCCGGCTCGGCCCTGCCGATACCGAGGCGAAGTTCGGCGTGGGCCCCGACAAGCTCGGCGAAGTGCTCGCCTTGATGGGCGACAGCGTCGACAATGTCCCCGGCGTCCCCGGAATCGGCCCCAAGACCGCGGCAAAATTGATCCTCGAGCATGGCGATGTCGAGGCGGTGCTCGCCGCCGCGCCCGCGATGAAGCCGGGCAAGCTCCGCGACAATCTGATCGAGCATGCCGATATGGCGCGGCTTTCCCGGAAACTGGTCGAATTGAGCTGCGACGTGCCCTTGCCGCATCCGCTCGACGAGCTCGCATTGCAGGGCATTCCGGACGCGCCCTTGCGCGCCTTCCTCGAGCATCACGGCTTTCGCACCCTGCTCAACCGGCTTTCCGCGGTGGCGGACGCACCGGTCGAGCAGCACGAGGTTCCCGGGCTGGAAGAAGATCCCCCGTGCAACCATGACGGCTACGAGACCGTCGTCACCGAGGCGGATCTCGACCGCTGGATCACGCAAGCGACGCATCAGGGCTGGGTCGCAGTCGATACCGAGACCACCGGGCTCGACGCGACCCGCGCGGGCATGTGCGGGATCAGCCTCTGCCTCGCCCCCAACAAGGCCTGCTACATCCCGATCGCGCATGGCGGCAGCGACATGTTCGCCGAAAAGCCGGTCCAGCTCGACGCCGAGTTGGCGCTGGCCCGGCTCAAGCCGCTGCTCGAAGATCCGGCGGTGCTCAAGATCGGGCACAATCTCAAATACGACATGATCATGTTCGCGCGCCGCGGGATCCAGGTCGCGCCCTATGACGACACGATCGTGATGAGCTTCGATCTCGACGCCGGGCTCCACGGCCACGGCATGGACGAGCTCGCCGCGACGCATCTGTCGCACAGCTGCATCGCCTACAAGGACGTCGTCGGCACGGGCAAGAAGCAGCTCGGCTTCCACGAAGTCGATCTGCGCGCGGCGACGCGCTACGCCGCCGAGGATGCCGACGTCACGCTGCGGCTGTGGCGCCGCTTCAAGCCGCGGCTGGCTTATGAGAGCGTGACGAGCGTGTACGAGATGGTCGACCGGCCATTGGTCGCGGTGATCGCCGGAATGGAGCGCGAAGGCGTCAAGGTCGACGCGGCGGTGCTCGCCCGGCTCTCGGACGAATTCTCGAAGCAAATCGCCAGTCTCGAAGGCGAGATCCACGCGATCGCCGGATTCAAATTCACCATCGGCAGCCCCAAGCAATTGGGCGACGTGCTGTTCGACAAGATGGGGATCAAGGGCGGCCGCAAGGGCAAGTCGGGAGTCTATTCGACCGACGTCAACGAACTCGAGCGCATCGCCGCGGACAAGGATTCGCCCGGCCGCGAGATGGTGGTCAAGGTGCTCGACTGGCGCCAGCTCTCGAAGCTCAAATCGACCTATACCGATGCGCTGCAGGCGCAGATCAATCCGGAGACCGGGCGCGTCCACACCAGCTATTCGCTCACCGGCGCGCAGACCGGGCGGCTCTCCTCGACCGATCCCAACC
>JASLBO010000002.1 GCA_030146605.1 Sphingomonas sp.
AGCATCCGCCGCTTCGGCGCCGATTTCATGATCGGCACGCCGGGGCAGGGCGGCAAGCTCGGCCCGATCTGGCTCGATCGCAACCAGCAGGCGAGCCGGCTGACCGCGACGCGCTATTTCCCGCGTCAGGCCGCCGCAGCCTGAACTGCCTCGGTAGGCCGATCGCGCGGATCGACTTGATCGGTGTTGTTGAGTCGGTTGGCGCGCATCTTTTAGTCGCGGTCGGATGCTACCGAAGAAGATCAGCGACCTGCTCGAATCCCGCCGCCCCTATGCGCTCTGCGACGCCTGCATCGCGCGCGAGCTGAATGCGCCGGCCACCCGGGTGCGGCCCGTCACCGAGGCATTCGGCGTCACCAGCGACTTTACCCGGGTCACCGCGCATTGCCGCGCATGCGGCGAGCAGGCGTGGACGATCAAGGCCGGCGGCGCCGAATAGCCGCTGGCGGCTCAGTGCCGCAGCTTGTGGATCTGGTGCACGGCGAGGGCGATCACCCCTCCGATCGCGAGGCCGAACACCCCCGATGCGGCGGCGGTGACCAGCCAGCCGGCAAAGCCGCCCAGCGCGCCGCTGGCATGCGTCACGGCTTCGGCGGCGTGGTGGATCGTGCCGGCAGGCTCGTGCACGCCGAGCACCTCGAGCCCGTGGACGAGGATGCCGCCGCCGACCCAGATCATCGCGGCGGTGCCGACGATCGCCAGCGTCTGCATCAACACCGGCATGCCGAGCACCAGCCCGCGGCCGAGCGCACGCGTCGCGGCGGCCCGGCGCTTGGCGAGGTGGAGCCCGATATCGTCCATCTTCACGATCAGCGCGACAACGCCATAGACCATGACGGTGATGCCGATGCCGACCAGCACGAGCACGACCGCCTGGGTGACCAGCGGGCTTTTTTCGACGTCGGCGAGCGCGATCGCCATGATCTCGGCCGACAGGATCAGATCGGTGCGGATCGCGCCGCTGACCTTGGATTGTTCGAGCTCCGCGGGTGCCATCGGCGCTTCCTCCGCCTCGGCATGGCCGACCATGCCGAATGCCTCGACTACCTTCTCGGCGCCCTCGAAGCACAGGAACGCGCCGCCCAGCATCAGCAGCGGCGTGATCGCCCAGGGGACGAAGGCACTCAGCAACAAGGCGGCGGGCAGCAGGATCAGCAGCTTGTTGCGCAACGATCCCTTCGCGATCTTGGCGATGATCGGCAGCTCGCGCTCGGGCGTGAGCCCGACGACGTAGCGCGGCGTCACCGCGGTATCGTCGACCACCACGCCGATCGCCTTGCTACCCGCCTTGCCCGCCGCCGCGCCGACATCGTCGAGCGACGCCGCGGCAAGCTTGGTGATCCCGGCGATGTCGTCGAGCAGCGCTACTAATCCGGAGGGCATGCGAGTTCCTGTCAGGCGAGGCGAGGCGGGCGAATCGATCCGCTCTCATTCCCGGATGGCGCCTCCGCGGCAAGGCTTGCGGGCAACAAAGCGTTTGCCGCCCGATCGTTCCGGGCTAGTCCGCACAAGGCGGTCAATCGAGACGAGGCAGGACGGAATGCGTTCCAAGGATGATCTTGCCGCGACGGCGGTGCTGCTTGGCGACGACGACGAGCTGCGCGCGATCCTCGCGCTGGTTTGCGAGCAGACCCGGATGGGCTTTGCTGCCATCGCCCGGGTGACCGAGGATCGCTGGATCGCCTGCCAGGTGCTCGACAAGATCGAATTCGGGCTCGACCCCGGCGACGAGCTCGAGGTCAAGACGACAATCTGCGACGACATCCGCGAAAGCGGCGAGGCGATCGTCATCGATTCGGTGATCGATCACCCCAAATGGCGCAAGCACCATACCCCGCGGATGTATGGCTTCCAGAGCTATGCCTCGATTCCCGTTTATCTCGACGACCGCAGCTTTTTCGGAACGCTCTGTGCGATCGATCCCGAGCCGCGACAGATTAGTGGACAGCAAGTCTTCACCGCGCTGCAAGCCTTTGCCGGGCAGGTGGGAAGCATCATGTCGCTGCGCCTGCGCGAACTGGAGCGGGCGGCGGCCGCGCGCTAGCCGCCTCAGCGCTGGCGCGAGATCCGGTTGCCCGCGCCCACGACATTGAGGCGCGGCTTGGCAGTGCCCGGCGCGCGCCAGCGAATTTCGTTGTCCGCGCCTTCGACGCGAATCGTGGAGACCTTGGCGAGATCGACCGTGATGCGATTGCCCGCCCCGGTGACCCGCAGGCTGGTGCACGATCCGGTGATGGTCAGAACGTTGCTCGCGCCTTCGATCTCGGCGCCTTCGCCACCGCAATCGAGCTCGGATTCTTCCCCCGCGCCGGTGAACCCGGTCTGCGCGTGTGCGGGCACAGCGGCGAACATCGCTGCCGATGCCGCAGCCAGAAACGCCGCCCGTTGCAAATCCCGCATGCACATTCTCCGTTCGTTACGCAGTCGCAAGGGTACGCATGGGATAGAATGGGGTTCCGTCGGAATCTGTGCGCAGCCGCCACCGCCGCAACGAAAAAGGGCGGCCCCGAAGGACCGCCCTTTCGTTTTCCGCCGTGAAGCAGAAGCGGGATCCCGCCTGCGCGGGAATGAGACCTTCGCGCTTACGCGCGCAGGCTCACTTGATCTCGACGGTGCCGCCGGCTTCCTCGACCTGCTTCTTGATCTTCTCGGCCTCTTCCTTGTTGACGCCTTCCTTGATGGCCTTGGGAGCCGATTCAACGAGCGTCTTGGCTTCGGTCAGACCGAGGCCGGTGAGGGCGCGGACTTCCTTGATGACGTTGATCTTCTTGCCACCGTCGCCGGTGAGGATCACGTCGAACTCGGTCTGCTCTTCGGCAGCCGGAGCAGCGGCGCCGGCGCCGCCGGCGGCAGGCGCTGCAACTGCAGCGGCGGCCGAGACGCCCCACTTCTCTTCGAGAAGCTTCGAGAGCTCGGCGGCTTCGAGAACGGTCAGCTCGGAGAGCTGGTCGACGAGTGCGTTAAGGTCAGCCATGATTAACTCCATTCAATTCAAATAGGGTGGGTATTGGTCTCGG
>JASLBO010000005.1 GCA_030146605.1 Sphingomonas sp.
CGCATCGAGGCGATCCGCACCGACGCGCAGGGCCGGGCCGTGGGCACCGCTCCCTTCGCGGCCGGCTGAGCGGGTGGCGAGCGTGGCCGATGCGTCCCTCGCGCTCAAGGCGGCGCTCAAACAGGTCTCCACCGAGATCGACCGGCAGTTCGATCTGCTGCTCGCCGTCCCCGACGATCCGCGCCAGGGCCTCTATCGCGCGATGCGCCACGCCGCGATCGGCGGCGGCAAGCGGCTGCGGCCGTTGCTCGTGTTCGGCACCGCGGGGCTGTTCGGCGTCAACCGCACCGCGATCGCCAGGGTGGCGACCGCGCTCGAATGCATCCATGTCTATTCGCTGATCCATGACGATTTGCCGGCAATGGACGATGACGATCTGCGCCGCGGCAAGCCGACCGTGCACAAGGCGTTCGACGAAGCCACTGCGATCCTCGCCGGCGATTGCCTCCACGCGCTCGCCTTCGAGCTGCTCGCCGACGACGCCACCCATCCGGATCCCTTCGTCCGCGTCGAGCTGGTCGGCGCGCTCGCCCATGCAGCGGGGCCAGCGGGCATGGCCGGCGGGCAGATGATGGACCTCGAAGCCGAGAAAGCGAGCTTCGACTTGCCCACCGTCACGCGGCTGCAGGCGATGAAGACCGGCGCGCTGATCTCGTGCGCGGTCGAATCCGGGGCCATTCTCGGTCGCCTCCCTCCCGAAGGCCGCACCGGCCTGCGCGGATATGCCCGCGATGTCGGCCTCGCCTTCCAGATCGCCGACGACATTCTCGACGCTGAAGGCGACGAAGCCCTGGCCGGCAAGAAACTCCGCAAGGACGACAAGGCCGGCAAGGAGACCTTCCTCACCCTGCTCGGGCTCGACCGCGCCCGCGAACAGGCCCGCCTCCTCGTCGACCAGGCGATCACGCATCTCAAGCCCTTCGGCCCCGAGGCCGACCTCCTGCGCGACATTGCGCGCTACACGCTCGAAAGGGACCGATGACGACCACCCGCACCGGCGTCTACCCCGGCACCTTCGATCCGATCACCCGCGGCCATATGGACATCATCCGCCGCGGTGCGACGCTGGTCGACCGGCTGGTGATCGGGGTGACCACCAACCCTTCCAAATCGCCGATGTTCACGATCGAGGAACGGCTGGACATGGTGAAGCGCGAGACCGCCGGCATCCACGGCGACATCCACGTCGTCAGCTTCGATTCGCTGCTGATGGACTTTGCCGAGCGCGAAGGCGCCAACATGATCGTCCGCGGCCTCCGCGCGGTCGCCGATTTCGAATATGAATATCAGATGGCGGGCATGAACCAGCAGCTCAACGACCGGGTCGAGACGGTCTTCCTGATGGCCGACGTCTCGCTCCAGCCGATCGCCAGCCGGCTGGTCAAGGAAATCGCGCTCTATGGCGGCGCGATCCGCAAGTTCGTCAGCCCCGCGGTCGAGGCCGATGTCGCCCGCCGCGTCTCCGAGATCGGCCGCAAGGGGTCCTGAGCACCGGCTGAATCGCTGCCTTTCCGCCGCCACACCTTTGCTCTAGACCCCCCCACAAGAAGAATCCTAGTGGGGATGTAGATGCGTTTCGTTGCCGCGCTGGTTGCTGCTGCTGCCATGATGTTTGCCGTGCCCGCTGCCGCTCAGGGCGGGGGCGGCCCGCCCGCCAAGCCCGAGATCGAGACGTTCAGGGGCGTCACTGCCGATCCAAAGGCTGCCGTCGCCACTGCCGTCGCCCCCGATCCCGAAAACACCTGGGTCCTCGATCTGTCGTCCGGCGGGCGCGTCTCGATTCGCCTGCGCCCCGATGTCGCGCCCAAGATGGTCGAGCAGATCAAGACGCTCACCCGGCGCAAATTCTATGACGGCACGATCTTCCACCGCGTGATCGACGGCCCCGAGAACATGGCGCAGGGCGGCGACCCGAAGGGCACCGGCGCCGGCGAGTCGGACCTCCCCGACGTACCCGCCGAATTCAACAACCTGCCGCATGTTCGCGGCGCGGTGTCGGCGGCGCGGACCAAGGATCCGAACAGCGCCAACAGCCAGTTCTTCATCATGTTCGGCCCGCGGCTCGGCTTCGATCATGACTATACCGTGTTCGGCCGCGTCACCGAAGGCATCCAGTGGGTCGACAAGATCGAGCGCGGCGAGCCGCCCGCCAACCCGACCCGGATCCTCCGCGCCTATATCGCCGCGGACAATCCACCGCCTTATCAGGCTGCGCCGGTCGCCGCGCCTGCGCTGCCGGAGGGTGAGACCAAGGTCACATTGCCCCAGTAAGTGCCAGATACTATCAGGTGAACGTCGACCTTTTCGATTTCGAGCTGCCGTCGGAGCGTATCGCGCTCCGCCCGGCGAGCCCCCGCGACTCCGCCCGGCTGCTGGTCCTCGACAGGACGGAGACGCGCGACGCCGGCGTGCGCGACTTGCCGTCCTGCCTGCGCAGCGGCGATCTGCTCGTCTTCAACGACACTCGCGTGATCCCCGCCCAGCTGGAGGGGCTGCGCGGCGAGGCGCGCATCGGTGCCACCCTGCACAAACGCGAAGGGCCGCGGCGCTGGCGCGCGTTCATCCGCAACGCGAAGCGGCTGCGCGAAGGCGACACCGTCGATTTCGGCGATGACGTGACCGCGCTTGCGTCGGATCGCGCCGAGGATGGCAGCTTCGCGCTCGATTTTGCCGGCGACGAACCGGTCGAGCTCCTGCTCGCGCGCTGCGGCCGCATGCCGCTGCCGCCCTATATCGCCTCGAAGCGCCCCACCGACGAACGCGACGCCGACGATTATCAGACGATGTTCGCCAGCGAGCCCGGCGCTGTCGCGGCC
>JASLBO010000023.1 GCA_030146605.1 Sphingomonas sp.
AAGTGCTTGATATGCATTGCATTTATCGTGCGGCGGTTAACGATGCTTGGCCGGATCTGTTCACACCGCAGGAAAAAAGAATGCGCGTATCACCCGCTGCCACGACGGCACGCAAGGCCTCGTCATGCGGGAGGGCTAAGACGCGCGATCAACGCGGTTCACGCTTGCGGGCGGCATCTTCGGCCTTCATCCGCTTCCGAACGCCACCCTGCACGTTCCTGCCCGCGGGCATCGGCTGGTGGAGCGAACCCGGGCCCGGAGACTGGGCGGAGGATTTCCGCATCTGCTCGGCATGGGCAATGTTGCCGGACACTTCCTCGACCAGATCGGGCATGATGGTGTGCATGGTCGATACTGCCTGCGCCTTCCATCCCACCGGCAGTTCCTCCCGAGGGTGAAGTGAGGACCACACGATCGCGCGGACGACCTTGTCGGGATCGTCCATCGCCGCCATCCGGCCCTTGCGTCCGCTATAGTTTGCCGCGTGTTGCCAGAACGGCGTGTCGGCCGCCCATGGCATGATCGTCACCACCTTGATCCGGCGCTTCAATCCCGCGAGCCGAATTTCCTCGGTGAGCGCGCGGCCGAGAGCCCAGATCCCGGCCTTCGTCGCAGCATAGGAGCCGTGATAGGCCAGGGGTACCTGACTCTCCACCGAGCCGAGATTGATCAGCGTTCCGTAGCCCTGCGCCTTGAACTGCCGCATCGCGAAGTGGCTGCCGTAGATCGCTCCCTTCAGATTGACGTCGACTGCGCGACTATGATCGGCGATCGGGATTTCCTCGAACCGGCCGATGGTGCCCACTCCGGCGTCGTTGATCCACACATCGACGCGTCCGAACGCGACGACTGCCGCTTGTCCCAGCCTCTCCATCTGGGCAGCATCGGACACATCGGTTGTCTGAACGAGCGCGTGACCACCTGATGCGCGAATTTCTGCCGCGATCTCTTCGAGCAGTTCTGTACGCCGCGCGGCCAGCACGACGTTGGCGCGCTCTCTCCCAAGCAGCTCCGCGACCCCGCGCCCGAACCCGCTTGATGCGCCAGTGATGACGTAGGTTCGCCCCGCGAGTTGCTGTAGATCGCGCTTGCTCAAGTGCGTGTTCACCGCACAACCTGCAAGGGCGCTGGCCCCTAAAAGGGCCAATAGCAAAAGCATGAACTTGCCAATGATTTCGCTGCCTCTGCTCAACTGCGGTTGAGAGATGAAATCTAGGCTGCCGTTGGAGCTGCGCGCGTCACGCAAACGAATGCAGGCGAGCCTTCCGGGATCGAAGGATCTCGAGATTGGTCTACTGCACAACCGATGCTCCGGGCGGCGCGCCGGATATCCACGTCGAAGCAAAACCTTGTTCAGAGCATGATGCATTACGATCCCGACTCCATGCCCCCGCAGCGAGTCGTAGCCGGGTCAGCATTCTCGTCATTTCAATAGATTAGTGCGGTGCTCCGGCCGATTCCACCTGCCGGTCGGCGATACGCGCACTGCCAGCTCGGCACGACGATAGATCCAGGCGTTCGGATATATGGAGACCAGGTGCTCTGGCGATGGTCCATTGCCAGATAGCGCGGCGGTTGGGGCGCTGGCAATGACGTGACACACCATCTTTTGGCGCCAGTGGTGGGGGATGCCAAGTGACTGCAATTGGGCGCCCCCTGGGCCCGGCAGCTCACGCTGAAAGCGGCCGAGCCGCTTGTGGCCGATGGCGGTCTGACGCGTTTAGGTCGCAGTGACAGGGTACTGCAGTTCACCGGCGCGACGAGCCTCGTCAGTTCCCATCATGATCCAGGCTACCGGGTCCTCGCGCTCCCTGAACCAGTCGCGACGGCACTCCGTTCCTCTTGCGAGCCACAATCAGCCCGCCGAGAATGATGCCGACAGGAGCTGGTCCTCCACGCCGCTCCCCAAGAGAACGTTACCCGTGGCCGGTCGTTGGGAGCAGAGCCGACCTACACGAAGACGTGCTCCCGACAACCTGATCGTCCCAGCCCTGTGCGCGAAGTGCAGATCCGCACAATTTCGAGTAAAAAGCTGTGATGAGGCAACATTTTTAACTGCTGGCCTCTAGCCCGGTTGCGGGGGGAGTACGCGTAGCGAGTCTAGAATGGACGACTGGGTTGCGGATCATGGCGAGCGGTTCTCTCGATCCGCCCCTTCTACAGAGCTTGCGCCCGTGGCGCGCCTGTCTTCAGGCGATGCACAAAGCGGTGCGGCAAGCAGCAGCGACCTGGCCCTGTCTCCCGAAGACCTCGAAGAGGCTTTCGCAATCGCGCGTCTCGGGGTCTGGCGCTGGCGCGTCGGAACCACTGAGTTCCTCTGGTCTGTCGAACTCTTCAAGATAGCCGGGCGTGATGCGGAGAACTTTGCGCCGTCTCTCCAGAACACGCTCGCATGCATACATGTGGACGATCGAGCGCTCATTCGGGAGCGTCTGTTCGCGGCCGTGGAGTCATTCGATCCCGCGGGCCGAGAGTTCCGGATAGTTCGCCCCGACGGCAGCGAACGTCACTGCTGGACGAGAATCAGTCCCATCCGCCGCGGCGGGCGCGTCGAGGCGATCCGGGGCGTCTTGCTCGATGTCACCGAACGGCGCCTCAGCGACATGGCCCTCTCGGCAAGCGAGGAGCATTACCGCAACACCGTCGAGCTATCCCCCCAAATGCCATGGACGGCTGATGCGGCGGGAAATCTCCTGACCATCAGCGGTCGCTGGAGCACGATCACGGGCCTGCCCGAATCGGCGGCGCTGGGCACCGGCTGGCTGCAAAAGGTGCACGAAGAGGATCGGGCGCTCGTCCAAGCGGCCGTCGCAGAGTCGCTCACCCGGTCTGCCGCGCTCGATATCAGGGCGCGACTGCGCTGCGCGGACGGAGAGCTTCGCTGGATTCGCTCGCGCGCTTTCCCAAAAACGGATTCGTCGGGAAAAGTCCTGCGCTGGTACGGTCTGAGCGAGGATGTCCAGGAACAGGAACTGACGCTCGCGCGGCTTCGCGAGAGCGAGGAGCATTATCGTTACACGGTGGAGATCAATCCCCAGATCCCGTGGACGGCCGACCCGAAGGGCAACATCCTCGACGCCGGACCCAGGTGGAACGAGTTGATAGGAATGGCCCCGCAGCGCTGGGTGGAAGCACTGCACCCTGACGACGTTACTGCGACGCTCGACCGCTGGTCGCATTCGCTGCGAACAGGCGAGCGCGTCGATCTTCGGTATCGTCTCAGGGGACGAGACGGCGTCTACAGGTGGTGCCGGGTCCGCGCGGGTCCGCGTTACTCGCAAGGCCAGATCGTCAGGTGGTATGGTGTCGTCGAGGATATCGACGAGCAGAAGACCGCCCAGGATCGGATCAGCTGGAGTGCTACCCACGATCCTCTCACCCAGCTTCCGAACCGCAGGATGTTCGATGCGCAATTGTCCGAGAATCTGGCGGCCGCGGAAGCGGCAGGGGAGGGGCTCGCGCTGCTGGTCCTCGACGTAGACCATTTCAAATATATCAACGACACCATGGGGCATGACGCCGGCGATCTGGTGCTGAGAACCCTTGCGGATCGCCTTCGCAGCACCGTCCGCCCGATTGATACCGTCGCCAGGCTGGGTGGTGACGAGTTCGCGCTGATCCTTCCGCGGGTGGGGACTCCTGAGGAAGCCAGGGCGATCTCGGAGCGTCTTCTCGAATGTCTGCGCGCACCGGTCTCGCATGCCGGCGCCACGCTCGACTGCCGCGCGAGCATTGGCGCCAGCATCTACCCGGCGCATGGGACCAGCGCGGGTGATCTGCTCAAGCATGCCGACATTGCGCTCTATTCATCGAAGACCGGCCGGCGCGGCGAGCTTCTCATCTTTGCGCCGCACATGCGGGCAGAACTCCAGCAACGCGTGACGATGACCAACATTGCGCGGACCGCGGTGCAGGACGACCGCATCCGTGCTTTCTACCAGCCCAAGATCGACCTGCGCACTCGTCGGATCGCGGGCTTCGAGGCGCTCGCGCGCCGGGTGGATTCCGAAGGAAACGTGCACCTTCCTGCTACCTTTGCCGCGGGGTTCGACGACCATGATGTATCTGCGGCGCTCACACAGAAGATGCTCGGCCGGGTCGTGGGGCAGATGCGCGACTGGAGCGAGCGTGGAATCGTCTTCGGCCATGTGGCGCTGAACGCATCTACAGCCGATCTCCAGCGCCCGGATTTTGGCGATGGGTTGCTCGCGTTTCTTCATGAGGCCGGGATCGAGCCCGCGCGCCTGCAACTCGAGGTGACCGAAACGGTCCTTCTTGCCCGTGGGGCCGACCGGGTCGAACGATCGCTGCGGACGCTGAACAAGGAAGGGATCCGGATTGCGCTTGACGACTTCGGCACCGGCTATGCGTCCCTGAGCCATCTGAAGCAGTTCCCGGTCGACATCATCAAGATCGACCGGAGCTTCGTGTCGGACGTACGCAACGAGGCCCAGCATTCCGCCATCGCAGAGGCGGTGATCATGCTGGGAAAGAATCTTGGGATCGAAGTCGTTGCGGAAGGCATCGAAACGGAGGCGCAGGCTCAATGGCTGCTCGACGTCGGTTGCCACTTTGGCCAGGGCTTCCTCTTCTCGCCCGCGGTGCCTGCGGAGGATCTGGGCGAACTATTCCGGACTTTCGGAGATCAGCCTGCGCCGGTGCGGCCGGAGATTGGCGGCGCCACTCGCTGAGCGGACCATCAAGCCCCGGTCCCGAACGCCAGTTTCCAAGGCGCGGGGCTCCGCGGCGGCCTCAGCGCGATTGGACGGCGGTAGCGTTCCGTGCACGGTCGCTCCAGCGGGCAGATGACACGCCGGCGTGCCCGACAGCGAGCGTCAGCAGCGATACTGAACGACTCGCTTTTGCCGGGTACGAGCGTGTCGCTGCTAGCGATAGCGCTAGAACTTCGCCCTAACGCCGAAATTGTATCGCGCCTGTATCTTGGAGAAGCAAAAAACGGTCCTCGATCGCCGACCATTCGTCCACCCGCTGCTTGGTGACATTCACTCCCTGGACGTAAACTTGGAAATTTGGAGTGACATCATAGCCGAGGTTGAAATCCAGCTGACCGTATGCTGACCGATTGCGGGGCCGCTCCTGGCTCGAGCGCCTTAACCTGTGCCGGGATGGAGGTTCCCGAACAAACGACCCTTCACGCACGGAGTGCGACAGTCATGCCCGATGTGCCGGGCAGCAACCTGCGCCTTCAGGTCGGCACTTCATACCTTTATTGCTCAGTGGTCGTTGGTGTGGACAAACTCTGGAGCTTCATAAGCCACTCGTCCTCCAACGATCGTAAGCAGGCTCCGGGTTGCGGGCAGGGAAGCCGCGGGCACGGTTGTCACGTCCTGTGAGAGGACGGCGATGTCGGCAAGCATGCCAGGCGCCAGTATCCCTTTTTCGCTGTCAGCGAACTCGGCGTACGCCGGCCCGCGGGTTAGAACCGCCAGCCCCTCCTCACGTGTGACCGCCCCCGGATTGTTGTCCGCAGTAATCGCGGCAAGGAACGCGAACGGCGGGAATCCCATGTCGGAGCCGTAAGCGACCGGCAGGCCAGCCTGCAGCCACAGGCGGATCGGTGCCATGGGCCTCGGCTGCGCCAATACGATCCCCAGCCGTTTGGCGCGTTCGAGCTCGGGCCCGACTATGCCATTGGCGTGCTCGAACCGAACCCGAACGCGCCGCCAGCGCTCGGGCGACCCCATCCGCTCCATTTCGTCCAGCACGGCTCCGGCCATCGCATCCCCCACCGCATGCAGGTGGAGCGGCTCGCCGCCAGCGAGCGCACGGGCGAGCTCTGCACGAAGGTGCCCGGTGGCGAAGTTTGGCCGCCCGCGCCAAGCCGGGCGATTACGATAAGGTTTGGACTGATAGGCCAGCCCTTCAATAGGCGTCCCGTCCAGTACCCACTTCAGGCCCGACACGCGCGTTAGTGGCGGCAAGCGCGATCGCAGCTTGGCCCAGGGGTCGGTGCCGTTCGCCTCCGCGACGCTCATCGGAAACCGGATAAGGCGAAGTCTGATCGGGAGCTTGGCGCGACCGAGTGCCTGCGCCAGCGCCGCCGGCGTCTGGTCTCCTGACATCGCCTGCACGGAAGTGACCCCTTCGCGAAGACGACGCGCTGCATAGGCGCGCCAATGCGCCAGCTGCGCCTCATCGCTC
Organism: Sphingomonas sp.; assembly: GCA_030146605.1. Lineage (GTDB taxonomy): Bacteria > Pseudomonadota > Alphaproteobacteria > Sphingomonadales > Sphingomonadaceae > Sphingomonas. The sequence continues at coordinate 6,163 of JASLBO010000023.1, forward strand.
GCCGCGGATTGCAGCCGCTGGAGCACTCGCCAGCCGGCATATTCCTCGAGCTTGCCCGTCGCCCTGCCGCCGCCATCGCGCTCGAGCCGACCGCCCTCCGGATCAGGCGTTCGATCGTTCAGGTTCATCAATTCGAAGCCCCGTGCGTTCAAGATGACCCCGTGACCCCACCAGGCCGACAGCACGACGGGTCGGCCTCCAGCCACCGCGTCCACTGCTGCCTGCGCTGCGGCGGCGTCGCTCATCGCTGTCGAGCCCACGACTGCGTGAATCCACTCGCCGTGCGGCGCGCGCCGTGCTGCCATCCCGACAGCGGTGGCGACGGCTGCCAGCGGCGGGTCCGTCGCGGGAGAGGCGCCGACATTCGCAGAGACGCCGAACGGGACATTGCCAGGGTGATCGTGGGCGTCGTTGATGCCCGGCATCGCCATGCGGCCGGCAAGATCGATGACGCGTGTGTGCGGCGTCGCCGACTTCAGGATCGTCCTGCTGTCCCCGATCGCTGTCACCCTGTCACCGCGGATCGCGAGGGCCTCCACATACGGCTGCCTCGTGTCCCCCGTATAGATGCGCCCGCCGTGCAAGATCACGTCAGGACCGGACGGACGGACATATGGCGCCGCAGCGGTAAAGAGAAGAGGGGCGGCGAGCGTAAGCAGGGCCGCGCGGATCAATCGGACTTGCACGCTCGTCCTCCTTCTTGCCAGGTTCGCACGGACGGCGTGCATCGTCCATCTCTCACGGTTGGGCCGCAGCGTCACGAGGGGCGCACCTCATTCTTTGACCGACGCAGCGCCCGATGGCTAAGGCTGGAGCGTCTGCTCATGGGGCCAGTCCTTTTTACGCAAGGCCCTTCTCCTTCGTTCGACAGGCATGATGAATGCTTGGCCGGCTGCCCACCGATCATGCGACAGATGGTGCGAGACGCCGGTTCTGTGCCTTCGATCGTCCGGGCTGGCATGCCGACACGAGGTTGGGTCAGAGCGCCCCGAGAGGCTTATCAAGGACGTTGAATCGCCTCCCCGCACGCACTTCACGTGCTGGCGCAAAACCGTTGCGCAAGCCCCCCGGTCTGAGGTGATGCCGGCACAGCAATGCGTAAAAAGGGAGGCGCTTGTGCGGCTAGACGGTCGACACGGAGCGTTTGCGCGGCGGGCAGGAACCCATTGCGGTTATCGCGCGGTGTTGCTTTACGGGGCCGGAGCCGTGCTGGCATCCGGGACGGCGCAGGCGCAGGTGGCGGCATCGCCCCCGCCGGTTGCCCCGACAGCACCCCCTTCGCTCGAACCGGCTCCCTCCGCCGCCGGCGGTCAGGTCACCGCTGCAGCGCCGACGCTTCGCTTCTGGGATGGCGGCAATCCTGTGTTGCACCAGAACGGGGTGATCGACGGCGGCTCGGGCATCTGGAGCGCGACCGAGCCGACCTGGACCGATGCCGCCGGTGCGATCAACGGCCCGATGAATCCAGTGCCCGCATTCGCAGTGTTCCGCGGTGCGCCCGGCGCGGTGACGATCGACGACAGCGCCGGCGTGCCGGCGTTCAGTTCGATGCTGGTCGAAGTGAACGGCTATCGCTTCTCCGGCGGTCGACTGCTGCTGGATGGCGGGCCGTTCACATCGATCCGCACCGGTGATGGCGTGACCACCCGGATCGGCAGCGAGCTGACCGGCGCAAGCGGGCTGCTCTACAACGCGCTCGGCACGCTGATCCTCACCGGAAACAATAGCTACACCGGCGGCACCCGCGTCGACGGGGGTACGCTGATCGGCGACACGCGCTCTATCCGCGGTAACCTCGACAATGGCGGCCACGTGATCTTCGACCAAGCATTCGATGGCACGTTTCAAGGCGCCGTCAGCGGCCTGGC
>JASLBO010000045.1 GCA_030146605.1 Sphingomonas sp.
GTCGATCCGGGAGCGTTCGCGCAGATGCTTGCCGATCTGTGGACCCGTGAGAACGGCAAAGGGACCAAGGAAGTAACGGTGACCTTCGGCGACCGCGCCTGGCCCGCCACCGGCGCGCGGCTGGTGCGCAATGCGGCGGGAACGCTCGACGTGGCGCTGCTGCTCGGGGGTGGCGCACCGCCTTATGACGGCGTGTTGAGCGAGCTCGAGGCGCAGCTGCAAGGTGCGGGGATAGCGCTCGGCAGCCTCTCGACCGAAGCAGGGACTGGCTGAAGACCGGCTTCATCGCCGGCGCCAGTATCGGTGCACATGAGGCGATGTCCTGACGGCGCGGCCATCTCGCAACCGGGGCCCGGCCTTCGCCGGGGCGGGACGGAGACTGCTAGACTCGTTTTCTTTCAACTGGATCGTGCTCCTGTGAAAGCAGGAGCCCAGAGCGCCCCGCTTGTGACACTGGACCCCTGCTTTCGCAGGGGAACAGAATCAGCCTAATGAAACTGACCCTGGAGCGAAGCTGATGTGGCTGGAATCACCTCCGTTCGGCCTGAGCCTGTCGAAGGCCGCCTCGTCGCGGGCGCACGCTTGCGGATAGCAGCGTTTCGACAGGCTCAGGGCGAACGGCTCCGAGCGAACCCGGCTGAAAACTGCTCTAGCGCGCTGCGCTGGCCTTGATGATTGCCAGCACTTCCGGCGGCACCGGTTTTGCGCCCGCCGCGCGTGCCGCCGCGGGCGGCCAGTTTCCGCTTGCCGCCGCCGCGCGCACGTCGCGGGGCGAGGGCGCGGGCTCCGGCCAACCCAGCTTCTTGAGGCGCTCGGCAAGCCGGCGCTGCGCCTCGAATTCCTCCGCTGATTCCGTGAGCATCCTGGTCGTCGCGGCGGTGCCGAGATTGGCGCCGCCGCTATCGACCGCCCAAGGATCGGCGCCACGATCGAGCAGCAGTTCAGCAATGCGGAAATGCTCCATGTCGAGCGCGGTGTGGAGCGGGCGGTTGCCGGTGGCTTCCATCACGTTTGGGTCCGCGCGGAAATCGAGCAGCATGCGCACTGCGCCGAGCGAATTGAGCGTGATCGCAGTGCGCAGCGGGCCGCTCGGATTGCTCGGCGGGTTCGTGCTAGCGCCGGCGGTGAGCAGGCGATGCGCGAGCGCCGGGTCCTTTGCCCGCAATGCGAGGCGCAGCGGCAGGCCCTTGTCCTCGACTCCGTCGAGCGGGGCTCCGCCGCGGATGACGAGATCGACGGCATCGACGCGGCAGGTGGCGAGCGCGACCGACAGCATGTCGTAATGCATGCCCACCCGGCGGCGCGCCAGCCCCGGATCGCCGCGCAGCAACTGGCCCGCGCGCTCGAGATTGCCGTCGAACAGCGCTTCGGCGAAATCGCGCGCGGCAGCACCCAGCCGCTGGTCTGTCAACGTGTCGCGGCGGCCGGGAAGCTCGGTGCCCGGCGCGAAGCAATCGGCGCGCGCGTCGCTTTCGCAGCCCATCGTCATGAGCGCGAGCGCGGGGCTGAAGGGGAGAAATCTGCGCACACGCCGCACCCTCTGCCTATTGCAAGCGGTGCGTCAACTGCTCAGCGGCCGGCTTGTGCCGCGGTTCCGGCGAGCACCCAATCCATGCTGTGGCGATCGATCGGGTTGATCGAATCCCACCAGCTCGCGCCTTCGGGGTGGACATTGGGAAGATCGTGCTGCGCGCCATAGGCTTCGGGCAGGTCGGTCACTGCCGCCCCGACGATCGCGCCGCCGCCGCTGATCAGTCCGCCGAGCCCGGCGCCGATCGCGCGGTCGCCGCCTTCCTGCAGCGTGGTCAGGATCTCGCCGGGGACGCGGTAATTGTTGATCGACGATGCCCCGCGATCGTTCGCCTGCGCGACTGCCTGTGCCTTTTCGATCGTGTTCTGGTGCAGCCCGGCGGCGTTGAACGTGTCGGCGGGGCGGCCACAGGCGATCGCCGCTTCGGCGGCGAGGCCGCCGCCGAGCGAATGGCCGACCAAGGTCACGTCGGCATCGGTACGCGCGAGCTTCTTGCCGATCTCGAGGGCATTGGCATAATGCTCCGAGTTGAAGCCGAGCCCTTGCTGGGCGTTGCTTCGCCAGTCGTCGCCCGCCTGGCTGCCGCGGAATACGACGGTATATTGCTCCTGCCCGGCCTCGCCGCTGACATAGACGCGTGCGCGGAAGCTGCTTTCGCCGGGCTGCTCGAGCATGTCCGGCGTGAGGCCCAGGCGTGCGAGATCGGCGTCGCTTGCCGCGCGATAGCCCACAGGCGGGCTGGGCACGTCGTTATAGACGTCCTTGGCGAGCAGCGCGTTGGTGTGAACCTGCTGGAGATCGGGCGTGTCGTTGGCCGCAAGGCGCACCTGTGCCGGCGCGGCGGGGGCCAGGACGGGAGAGATAGCCGCGAGGTGCAGTGGCTGTGCACCGAGCGCGCTGCGCGCCTCCGGGGAAAACGGCACGACTGCGGCATTCTGGTCGTTGGCGGCGCGGTGCTGGAGCGAGTCGGCGCCATCGGCTCGGGGGGAAAAGGAGGCCGATGGCGCCGAGTGCAGCGCCGGCGTGACTCGCGACGGCTGCCAGTCCGAACGATACGCGTCGGCGTCTCTGGTCGATGCGGCAGGGGAAGTCGACTTGGGGGTCGACGCCGTAGAAGCCGGATTTGCCCTGTTTACCTGCATCACGCCATCCTTCGATCGGACCGTTGCAAGATGCAGCCGACGCACGCTGTGCGCCATAATCGATCCGATTATCGCGTTGCGCATGTGAGAGGCGCACAACCCGATCAAAGAATGGGAGAGTGTCGGCATGCTCGAGGCCGCAGGCATCGCATCGCGCTTCAATCTGGACTCGCTGCTCGCGGGCTCGTCGGTTTCGATCCCGGCGTTTCGCATCCCGATCGACGGCGGTGGCGGGGCGGCAAAGCCCGCCGAAGTCCGCTTCGATGCCGCCGACCTGTATGGGGCTAAAGGGCCGCAGGCGGCCGATATCCGGCAGGACGCGCTCGGCGACTGCTATTTCGTCGCGACGCTGGGTGCGCTCGCACAGCAGCAGCCCGATGCGGTTCGGGGCATGATCAGCTTCGATCCGGGCACCGGCAATTTCACTGTCCGGCTCCACGATAGCGACGGCAATCCCCGGTCGGTGCAGGTGACTCAGGCCGAGATCGAGGACAATCTCGCGCGGCGGGGCGGTTCGACCGCGGACAATAGCGGCCTCGACGGCCCGATCTGGCCGGCGATTGCCGAGACCGCTTATGCCAAGATCCACGACAGCAACCCGGCGGATGGGCTGACCGAGGGCTATAATGCGATCGCCAACGGCGGCTGGCCGCAGGATGCGATGCAGGCGATCACCGGCGATCGCGGCGACGAGATCCGCTATTCGGAAGGCTTTTTCGAGAGCCAGAACGCGGCGCTGGACCGGATGGCGGGGCAGATTGACGCGGCGCTGTCCAACAGTCGCCCGGTGACTTTGTGGACGGTGGCCGAGGACCGCAGTTTCTTCGACCGGATTCGCGGCAATGAAGGCACGCAGGACGGCCTTGTCGACAATCATGTCTACACCGTCGA
>JASLBO010000048.1 GCA_030146605.1 Sphingomonas sp.
CTTCTGCGACCATTTCCTGATGGCGAGCGACCGGCCGGGCGAGAAGTCGCTGAGCTTCCAGCTCGGCGGCGCCGAAGGCTGCACCGCGCGGCTCTGCCTGCTGCGCACGGGGCGGACGAAGCTCCCCGACTTCACCGTCACGACGATGGCCGGCGACCGCGTGCGCGGACAGGAAATAGAGGGTCGCATGGAATTCCGCGTCCCGGCCGACGGAATGATCACAATAGCGTGGTGAGAGGAACCTAAAAGCCGCCCGATCCTTGTTCGCTGCGAAGCCGCACAACGGAGCCCAGCCATGTCTGATCTTGCCGAACCGCCCGTCCGAGGCGAAGCCGACGCGCATACCGAGCAGCCGAGCCTCGCGGGCCGCCGCGCCCTCGTCACCGGCGGCACCACCGGGATCGGCCGCGCGATCGCGATCCTGCTCGCCGCGGAAGGCGCCAGGGTCTTCGTCGGCGGCCGCACCCCCGAGCATCTCGACGACGCCCTCGCCCGGATCCGCGAAGTCGGCATCGGTGACGGCATCGCCGTCGATCTGGCCCGCCAAGAGGATGTCGAGCGCTTCGTCGCGGAAGGCGAGCGCTTCCTCGGCGGGATCGACGTGGCGGTGATCAATGCCGGCATCGCCGCCGACGGGCTCGACGATACCGACGCGCAGGACATCCGCTACACCGTCGACACCAACCTCACGTCGCACATGACCGTCGCCAAGGCGGCGGTAGAGCGGATGGGCCCGGGCAGCGACGTGGTCTTCATCGGATCGATGTCGGCAGTCTCGCGCGGCGGCGAATCGACCGTCTACGTCGCGACCAAGACGGGCGTCGAAGCCTTTGCCGAGGCTTTGCGCAAGGAGCTCGCGGAGAAGGACATCAAGGTCGGCAATATCGAGCCGGGCCTCACCGGCTCCGACATGCAGCTCCCCGACATTCCGGTCGAGAAGCAGCGCGAGATGATCCGCAACGGCGACATGCTCCGCGCCGAGGACATCGCCGCGGCGACGCACTTCATGCTCACCCAGCCGCGCCGCACCGTGGTGTCGCTGATGCGCGTCGAGCCCCGCCTCCAGACCCGATGAAGTTCGACACCGACCGGCTGGTCTTCGGCCCCGACGACATCGACCTTTCGCGCTCGCCGCTCGCCGGGCATCTCGGCGCCGAGACCTATATCCTCGGCGCGTTCAACCCGGCGCTGACCCGGCTGCCGAACGGCAATCTCGCGATGTTCGTGCGCGTCGCGGAGGCGCTGCGCCAGCCGATCTTCGACGGCCACGTCCACGCGATCCGCTGGAACGACGGCGAATATGCTCTCGACGCCTGGCCGCTCGACCAGGTCGACACTGCCGACCCGCGTAAATTCCTGATCCGCGGCGGGCGCTGGAAAGTAATGGCGCTAACGTCGCTCTCGTGGATATTGCCGGTCGAGCTCTCCCCCGACGGGCTCGAAGTCGTGGCAGTCCATTACGACAGGGCGATCGCTCCGCACGCCAGCTTCCAATGCTATGGCGTCGAAGATGCGCGCGTGTCGAAGGTCGGCGACCGCTGGCTGATGACGACCTGCTCGGTCAGCCCCGAGCGGCATTGCACCACGCTGTACAGCTCGACCAACGGCCTCGATTTCACCTTCGAAGATATCGTCCTCGATCACCAGAACAAGGACATGCTGATCTTCGAGGGCCTGATCGAGGACCGATACTGGGCCCAGACCCGCCCGCTCGGCGATCTCTATTTCACGTATCCGCCGGGCAGCGAATGGCGCGCCGGCCCGTCGATCAACCTCGCCACCTCGCCCGACGCGCTCCATTGGAAGCCGCACCGCGACGCCGGCCTGCGCCCGCACGCCGCGACCCTGCACACTGCGCGGATGGGCGGCGGCACCCCGCCGATCCTCACCGACAAGGGCTGGCTGACCCTGTGGCACGGCGTCGAGCCCAAGGAGATCGTCGGCATCTACCGCACCTATTGGTCGATCCTCGACAAGGACGATCCGTCGAAGGTGATCCGCACCGAGCACACGCCGCTGCTCGAGCCCGATGCCGAGCTCACCCGTCCGCTCGAGGACAAGATGTACGTTCGCGACGTGGTGTTCACCACCGGCATCGCCGATGCGGGCGATCATTATGTCGTCGCCAGCGGCGAAGCCGACCTCGCCTGCCGCATCACGCACATCCCGAAGGCCATATTCGCCGATTGATCGCCGCCCGCGCCCTGTGGCACCGGGCTGCCGCCTACCCTGCCGAGCACCTCATCGATCTCGTTATCGGCGGCGCTTCCTTGGGTATGCAGCGGTGACGCCGTCCTCTGCCGCCAGCTGGCGCCAGCGCTGGAAACGCTCCGATGTCAGCGTGCCTCCGGCGATTGCTGCCTGCACCGCGCAGCCCGGCTCGCTGCCATGCGCGCAATCCGAGAAACGACAGCGCCTGGCCGCCAGTAGAAAGTCATCGAAAATCTCTGCGACTCCGGCGGCCACGTCGGAAAGTTGCAATTCGCGCATGCCCGGCGTGTCGAGGAGCCAACCCCCTCGATCGAGCCGATGCATTTCGCGCACCGTGGTCGTGTGGCGCCCCGTGTCGTCACTTTGGCGGATCGCCCCGGTGGCGATACTGTCCGACCCGCGCAGCGTGTTTACCAGCGTCGATTTGCCGACTCCCGACGAGCCCAGAAGCGCTACGGTCTTGCCCTTGCCGCACCAGGCGGCGAGGCGAGTTGCGCTCCCCGGATCGCGGCCGTCGACGGTTTCCACCGTCAATCCGGGTTCAATCGCGCTTACCGCCGCCGCAAAAGCATCCGGCGTTTCCGTCAGGTCGGTCTTTGTGAGGACCACGACCGGCTTCACGCCCACCTCGCGCGCCAGCACCAGATAACGCTCGAGCCGCGCGACGCTGAAATCCAGGTTGCACGAGGCGACGACGAACAGCGTGTCGACATTGGCGGCGATCATCTGCTCTTTGCGCGGATCACCCGGTGCGCGCCGCTTGAACAGGTTCAGCCGACGAAGGACGCGTGTCGGCTGCAGCGTAGCGTTGTCTACCAGCAGCCAGTCGCCGACCGTCGGATGATCGTCCGATGCCGCGGCACCGGGAATATAGGGTGTTAGCGAATGCTGCCGCCCCGCGCCCGTTACGGCGATCTTGCCGCGATGCACCGCCATGACGCGGACCGGATGGCATCGCTGCGCTTCCTCAACCGAAACCTGCTCGCTGAAAAAGGGAGTCCAGCCGAGCTCTTCCAAAGTCTCATCGGTCGATTTCATGTGGAAGCGGCGTCTTTCTTTCGAACGAGAGAAGCGATTGCCCGCCCGTCAGGCAAATGCAGGGGCTCCGCTAACATGGTCGATCGCCAGAGCCTATCAAGGTGAGGCAGCTTCTGAGCGATAGCGGCCGGATCGATTTCAGCGACGCGGGTTCGCCGCCCATCCGCCCTTATATCGAGTGCCGGTGTTGGTATGCCGGCCGCACCGCTATAGGTGGGCGGCGCAAAGTTGAGGCATTGAGACAGACGCATGGCCCGCAAGCATTCAAGACATGACCCCTATGGAGAGCCGCTTCGCGAGGAGGAAGCTCCGGCGATGGTGCTCTGCTGGCTCTGTGGCCGCCCTGCCGGCAAGACCATTGTCTGGCACCATCCCGTGCCCAAGAGCCGGGGCGGGCGCGATGTTGTGCCCATGCACCCCATTTGCCAGCAGACGCTGATCGCCAATTTCACAAATTCCGAACTGCAGCGCCATGGGATGGATGTGGAGGGTCTGTTGGCCAACCCCAACGTGCGCAAATTTGTCGACTGGGTGTCGAAGAAGGACCCAGATTTCACCGCGACCACGACCAGGAAGCAACGCTGACCAGCCAGCGCTTCGGGTAACCGCCCCCAAAGCAGGCGAAGCTTGATGCTCGGTCGTGATCGGCACAGCTCAGGAGCCGCGCACGCAGGTCAGGAAGAGCCGGAGCGTGCGTTCATGCGTGCAACCGACGCAGCGCAATCGGGAGCAGGGCCAGCATCGTCGCGGCGATCAGCCCCCCGACGCCCATCACCAGCGACACGGTCATGAGCCCGCTGCCCCCGGCGAACAGCGCACCGGCGACCAGCGGCCCGACTGCCGATCCGCCGCGCCCGATCCCGATCACGAAGCCGGTACCGCTCGCCCGGAGCGCCGCCGGGTAGGCCTGGGCGAGGATCGGGTACATGCCGACCACCCCGGCGTTGATGAAGAAGGCCGCGACCGCCGCCGCCGCCGAGAGCTTGACCAGATCGTGGAAGCCGAGGCCGAACACTGCGATCGCCCCTACCCCGGCGAGCATCGCCGCGATGACCAGCGGACGAAGCGCGAAGCGCTGCGCGGCGAGCCCGATCGCGACGGCACCGGCAAGGTTGCCGATATTGGCCATGACCAGCACCCGGCCGGCCGACGCCTGGTCGAACCCCATGTCGACCACAATCTTAGGAATCCACTTCTGGACATAATAAAAGAACATGATCTGCGCAAAATAGGCGATGGTGAGCAGCACGGTGACGCCGGCATATCGCGGCGAGAACAAAGTCAGCAGCGACGGCTTTTCCCGCTGCGCCGGCGGCGGCAATTGCGCGATCGCCGGCCGGGCCAGGCGCGCAAGCGTGGCGTTCACCCGCGCAACCGCGTCCGGACGGCGCCGCGCGATCAGCGAGTCGATCGATTCGGGGAGCAGGAAGAAAGCGAGCGGCAGCGCCACGGCGGTCGCGATCGCGCCGAACAGGAACACCGAACGCCAGTCGCCGGTCGCCGCCAGCAGCGCCGAGGCGACCAGCCCGCCGAGGATCGCGCCGGTCGAATAGCCGGCGATGTTGAGCGAAACGTTGAGCCCGCGGCGGCGATCGTTCGAGAATTCGGCGACCATCGCGCTGGTCGAGGACAGCATCCCGCCGATGCCGAGCCCGGTGAACAGCCGCGCGGCCGAGAGCCATTGGAGGTCGCGCGCGCCCCACGCCGCGAACATCCCGATCGCCATCACCACCAGGCAGCCGAGGATCGTCGGACGCCGCCCGATGCGATCGGCGACATTGCCGATCAGCACCGATCCCACGGCCATGCCGAACAGCTCCATCGACAGCAGCAGGCCGAGCGTCGCCTTGTCGATACCCCATTCCTGCGCGATACCCGGCGCGGCGAAGCTGATCGCCAGCACGTCGAATCCGTCGAGCGCGTTGAGCGCAATGCACAAGACGATCACGACGATCTGCGCGGCGCGCATCGGCTCGGCGGCGATCGCCGCGCGGGGATCCTGCGTCATGGAGTTCCTCTCGGGTTCGGCCCGCGCCTCTCTGGACGGGGCTCGTATCGGTTCAGCGCGCGGGAAGCGCCTTCACATGCCGCTGCAGCAGCGCCGCGGTCTCGGGTCGCCGCTGGAGGCAGCGCGACACCGGACCCACTACCACGATCGACAGGCGCCGATCGGGATAAGGCAGTGGCAGCGCCACGCCGGCAAGGTCGGGGGTATATTCGGCATTGCTCTGGTGCCAACCGCGCGCCGCTGCCGCGGCCAGCTCGGCCTCGATGCTTTCCGGC
>JASLBO010000058.1 GCA_030146605.1 Sphingomonas sp.
CGCCGACCTGCACGGCAAGGAAGGCGCCTTGCTGTTCACGTCGGGCTATGTCTCGAACGAGGCGACGCTGTCGACGCTCGCCAGATTGATGCCCGGCTGCATCGTCTATTCGGACGAGCTCAACCACGCCTCGATGATCGCAGGCATCCGCAATTCGGGATGCGAGAAGCGCGTGTTCCGCCACAACGACCTCGCCCATCTCGAGGAGCTGCTCGCCGCCGACGACGCCAGCGCGCCCAAGCTGATCGCGTTCGAGAGCGTCTATTCGATGGACGCCGACATCGCGCCGATCGCCGAGATCTGCGACCTTGCCGACAAGTACAATGCGCTGACCTATCTCGACGAGGTCCATGCCGTGGGCATGTACGGCGCGCGCGGCGGCGGCATTTCCGAGCGCGACGGCGTGGCCGATCGCATCACGATCATCGAGGGTACGCTGGGCAAGGCCTTCGGGGTGATGGGCGGCTATATCGCCGCCGACCAGGTCGTGATCGACGTGATCCGCAGCTATGCGCCGGGGTTCATCTTCACCACTTCGCTGTCGCCGGTGCTGGTCGCCGGCGCACTCGCCAGCGTGAAGCACCTCAAGACCTCGACCGCCGAGCGCGACGGCCAGCAGGCTTCGGCCACGATGCTCAAAACCCTCATGGCCGAGGCGGGGCTGCCGGTGCTGCCATCGACCACGCACATCGTCCCGCTGATGGTCGGCGATCCGGTCAAGGCCAAGAAGATCAGCGACGTGCTGCTCGCCGAATACGGCGTCTATGTCCAGCCGATCAACTATCCGACCGTGCCGCGCGGCACCGAGCGGCTGCGCTTCACCCCCGGCCCCGCGCATGACGAGGCGATGATGCGCGAACTCGTCGACGCGCTCGTCGAGATCTGGGGACGGCTGGAGCTTCGGCTCGCGGCATAAGCAATCAGCGGACCGCGCGGCGGCTCAGTCGAGCGTGATCACGCCCGACAGGCCAGGGACGTCCATCGCCCGGCCGAACGGCACCAGCTGCGCGGGGCCATAAGCCGTGCCCGTGGAGTCGAGCTCAAAGCAGTGCGTGACGTTCGCTACGCAATCCACCACCCAATAAGCCGGGATGCCGGCCGCACCATATTCTATGCGCTTCTCGCCAAGATCGCGCTTCTGCGTTGTTTCGGCGACTTCGATTGCGAATAGCACTTGAGCACCGTGGAGGATCCTGTGCGGAGAGGCTTCGGGACGCACCACCACGACGTCGAACGCACGAACGGTCAGGTCGTCGATCCTGATAACAACGTCGCTTCCGACGCGAGCCCCGGCCGCCGTTGCGAGCGGGAAAAGCAGGCCGACGAGCCGGGCGTTGAGCTCGCCATGCGTCCATTCGGCCGGCATCATCTTTTCGATTTCCCCGCGGACTAGCTCGACGCGCATGTCCTCGAACGCGCCCATTTCCAGCATGCGGAGGAAATCCTCTGCCGTGAAGGGGACTGCATGGCTCGCGCTCGAAAGGCGTATCTGCTCGTTCACAAGCGCACTCTACTGCAAGGTCATGCCCTGCGCGACTCCTAAGCTCTGCTGAGCGTCGCGCTCCAGCTATAGCCCCTATACAGTGGCGTGAAGTCGAGGCTCAGGCCTCGCTCCTCGGCGATGCGTTTCAGCACAGCCGGCAATTCGCGCCGCGGAAAGACGTGAAAGTCGTTGAGCGACTTGAAATGCAGACGCTTGAGCAATGCCGGCAGCCGCTCATATTGACCGAAGTCCACGATATGCAGGCTGCCGCCGGGGGCGAGGCACGCTGCGCCGCGCTCGATCGCCTCCTGCCAAGGCGGGATCATCGACAGCGTATAGCTCATGAACACGCGGTCGACCTTCTCCAGTCCGAACAGCGCGCTCGTGGCGAAACGCGCCGCATCGCCCTGTGCGAGGATGATCCTGTCGGCCAGCCCCTGCCTCGCCACCGACTTGCGCGCCGTCTCGAGCATCGCCTCGCTGATGTCGAAACCGTAGAAACGCGCATCGGGCCACGCCTTTGCGGCAACGGTCAGGTTACGCGCAGTCCCGCAGCCAACCTCGAGCACGGTCCCGCCCGGCGGCGGCGCGAGGCTGCGGATCAGCCGGTCGCGGCCGAACAGATAGAATTTGCGCGTGAAGTCGTAGAAATGGCGATGAAGCCCGTAGACATCCTCCATCAGCGCCTTCTGGTCCGCCCTCGCCCCGGTCACAGGTGCGGCTTCAGCGTCCAGAGATGCGTGGCGCCATAGACCGACGAGCGGTCGCGCCGGGTCCAGTCGGCAAGCTGCGCCGAATCGGCATATTGCCACTGGTCGAGGATCGCCGGCGGGACATGCCCCACCACTACGTCGGGCACCGCGGCGGTGCGATACAGCACCCGCGCACCGGGCTTGGCAGTGCGGGTGATTTCGCTCCAGATTCGGGTGAGCTGCGCGTCGGTCATCCAGTCCTGCGCGTCGAGGAGCACATAGCGGTCGAGCGACTGGGCCGGCATGCTCTCGAGATAATCGGCCATGTTCTGGTGGCGGATCTCCACTCTGTCGGCGCGCGCATGGACATCGCCGTACCGCGCAGCCTGCAGATAAGGCGGCAACGGCGCGTCGGCGTGCTTGCCATAGCCGCGGCCAAACGCCTGCCAGGCGTAGAAATTGTCCTTGAGATCGAAATCGCAGGCAAGCTTGCGAAGCCGGCTCTTCAGTGCGCCGGTGATGCCTTGCATGTCGTCCGCCTTGAGCAAGTCATATTGTGCGGGCGGGATGCCGAAGCCGAACAAGGCGGCCGGCTGGTCGACCAGCCAGCGCAGGAACTTCTTCTCGAAAAACGGCGCATAGCGTGTTTCGAAGATCGCGCGCTGCTCCTCACGCGTCTGCGCCTTGAGGATCTCGCGGGGATCGATGTGATACATTCGCCCGAGGAAATGCGCGAAGCCGATCAGGCGGCCGAGCAGCCCGCGACGATAGAAGCCCGTCGCGAAGCCCGAGATGCGGCGGCGCCCGCTCCAGTCGCGGGCATCCCAATACGCCCGCGTCGTCTCATCGAGATGCGGACGCAAGTGGCGCTTGTACAGGTCGACATTCTCCGCCCGATCAGCATCGGCGAAGAAGCCGCGGAAGCTGGCATAATCGGGCAGGCGCTGCGCCGCGGTCTGCTTGAGCTTGTTGAGCGCGATATGAGCGGGATTGAGGTCGACCGCAGTGATCTTTTTGGGGTTCGCGGCGAGATAGGAGAAGACGTTGCACCCGCCCGAGGCGATGGTGACGACATGGCTGTCGGGCGCAATCGCCAGCGCCTCCATGTCGATCTCGGGATCTTCCCAGATCTGGGCGTAGACCAGGCCCCGGAACGCAAAGGTGAAAGCGCGTTCGAGCAGCCCCTCCTTGCTGAGATGTTCGTGCCGGTGCACCGCACCCCGCACGGCGACGTTCTTCGGCGTCTTGGCAACAGTCGGCATGGCCTACTCCTGAAGAGGGCGCCCGCAACACGCGCCGGATCAAGCGCGTTCCGCACTAGCCGCCGCGTGTGACAAAATCTTGTCACACGCCGGCGCCCTCGCCAGCGAGCAGTTCAGCGCGTGTTGTTGTCGATCGCCTCGCCGGCGTCGCGCGTGCCCTCGGCAACGGTGTCGCCGACATCGTCGGCGGTGTTCTCGATCGCCCTGCCGGCGCGATCGGCACCGTTCTCGATCATGTCCCCGGTTTTCGCAGCAGCGTTTTCGAGGCTGTCGGTGGTATCCTCGACGGCGCTTGCCAGATTGTTCTGCGAGCTTTCCGAGCAGGCGCCCAGAGCGAGGCCAAGCGCGAGTGCGGGCGCGATGGCAAGAATGGATTTGCGCATTTCGGTCTCCAGAGATTGTCTCGGTCTAGCCAGCACAAGCCCGAGGGCGTAGGGAGCGCGGCATGTCGCGCCGTATCGCCATCGCCTCGGATCATGCCGCCTTCGTCATGAAATCGGAACTCGCCGAATGGTTGCGTGGCGAGGGCCATGAAGTGACCGATCTCGGCCCTGAAAGCCCCGCGAGCGTCGACTATCCCGATTATGGCTATGCGCTGGCCCGGGCAGTCGAGCAGGGCGACGCCGATGTCGGCGTGGCGCTGTGCGGATCCGGCATCGGCATCTCGATCGCGATCAACCGAAATCCCGCCGCCCGCTGTGCGCTCGTCTCCGAGCCGCTCTCGGCGAGCCTCGCGCGTCAGCATAACGATGCCAATGTCGTTGCGCTGGGCGCGCGGCTGATCGGCACCGAAATGGCGAAGGCGTGCGTCACTGCATTCCTCGACACCGACTTCCTTGGCGGCCGCCACCAGCGGCGGGTCGACAAACTCAGCCATCCCGAAAGGAGCCCTGTATGAGCACCAACCCCCAGATGGCAGGGCTGCAGCCCGACGGCTTCTTCACCAAAGGTCTGGCCGATGTCGATCCGCAGGTCTTTGCCGGCGTTCGTCACGAACTCGATCGCGAGCAGCACCAGATCGAACTGATCGCCAGCGAGAACATCGTCTCGAAGGCGGTGCTCGAGGCGCAGGGCTCGGTCTTCACCAACAAATATGCCGAGGGTTATCCGGGCAAGCGCTATTATCAGGGTTGCCACCCCTCCGACGAAGTCGAGACACTGGCGATCGATCGCGCGAAGCAATTGTTCGGCTGCGGCTTTGTCAACGTCCAGCCGCATTCGGGGGCACAGGCCAATGGCGCGGTGATGCTCGCGCTGACCAAGCCCGGCGACACGATCATGGGGCTCAGCCTCGATGCCGGCGGCCACCTTACCCACGGCGCCAAGGCGGCGATGAGCGGCAAGTGGTTCAACGCGGTCCCGTACGGCGTCGATCCCGGCACGCATCTGATCGACTTCGATCAGGTCGAGGCGCTCGCCAGGGAGCATCGCCCCAAGCTGATCATCGCCGGCGGTTCGGCCTATCCGCGAATCATCGATTTCGCCCGCTTCCGCGCGATCGCCGATGAAGTGGGGGCGATCTTCATGGTCGACATGGCGCATTTTGCCGGCCTGGTCGCGGGCGGCGCGCATCCGACGCCGTTCGGCCATGCCCATATCGTCACCACCACCACCCACAAGACACTGCGCGGCCCCCGCGGCGGCATGGTGCTGACCGATGACGAAGCCCTCGCGAAGAAGATCAACAGCGCGGTCTTCCCCGGCCTGCAGGGCGGCCCGCTGATGCACGTGATCGCCGCCAAGGCAGTCGCCTTCGGCGAAGCGCTGCGCCCCGATTACAAGAGCTACATCACTGCGGTGGTCGAAAACGCCAAAGTGCTCGCCGCGACGCTCCAGGAACGCGGCGCCAATCTCGTTTCGGGCGGGACCGACACGCATCTCGCGCTCGTCGACCTGACCCCGCTGGGCGTGACCGGCCGCGATGCCGACGAGGCGCTCGAACGGGCAGCGATCACCTGCAACAAGAACGGGATTCCCAACGATCCGCTCCCCCCGGTCAAGACCAGCGGCATCCGCGTCGGCTCGCCCGCTGGCACAACGCGCGGCTTCGGCACGGGCGAATTCCGCGAGATCGGCAACATGGTCGCCGACGTGCTCGAAGGGCTTCGCAAGAATGGCGAGCAGGGCGACGCGCAGGTCGAAGCCGCGGTTCGTGAGCGCGTCCGTGCACTGTGCGAACGCTTTCCGATTTACCCGGAGCTATAATTGCGCTGCCCATTCTGCGGAAATGAAGACAGCCAGGTGAAGGACAGCCGCCCCACCGAAGACGGGGCGGCGATCCGGCGGCGGCGGCAATGCGAGGCATGCGCCGCGCGCTTCACCACCTTCGAGCGGATTCAGCTGCGCGACCTCACCGTGGTCAAGAACCACGATCGGCGCGAGCCGTTCGAGCGTGACAAGTTGATCCGGTCGGTGACGCTCGCCGCGCGCAAACGGCCGGTTACCTCGGCGCAGATCGAGCGGCTCGTGTCGGGAATCCAGCGCCAGCTCGAAACCCAGGGCGACAGCGACATCCCGTCGCAGCGGATCGGCGAGATGGTGATGGACGGGCTCAAGGGCCTGGATTCGGTCGCCTATATCCGCTTCGCCTCGGTTTATAAGGACTTCCGCGAGGCGAGGGATTTCGAGGAATTCGCCGGCAATGTGAGCGAGGTTGGCAAGGAGTGAACCCGGTCATCGTCCTTGTCCGCCCCCAATTGGGCGAGAATATCGGCAAGGCCGCGCGCGCGATGCTCAATTTCGGTCTGACCGAAATGCGCCTCGTCGCGCCGCGCGACGGCTGGCCCAACCCGTCGGCGGGGCCCGCGGCCAGCGGGGCGGACCTGGTATTGGAAAAAGCGCAGGTCTACGACAGCGTCGCCGAGGCAGTCGCCGATTGCGGCCAGGTCTATGCCACCACGGTGCGCAAGCGCGGCGTGACCAAGCCGGTGATCACCCCCGAGATTGCCGCAGGAGAGATTCGCGGGGCGCCCGAGCGCTCGGCAATTCTGTTCGGCCCCGAGCGCTCGGGCCTCGAGACCGACGACGTCGCACTCGCTCGCACGATCATCACCGTCCCGATCAACCCCGAATTCGGCTCGCTCAACCTCGCGCAGGCGGTGATCCTCGTCGCTTATGAATGGTCTAAGGGCGCGGCGCTGGCCAGCCCGCCCGCCACCGAGCTCGATCCGCCCGCGCCGCAGGAGGAGCTGGAGGGCATGATCGGCCAGCTCGACGCGATGCTCGAGCAATTGGGCTATTATTTTCCACCCCACCGGGTGCCGGTAAATCGCCGGACGCTGCGCAGCTTGCTCACCAAACCCGGCTGGACGTCGCAGGAAGTACGTACGCTGCGCGGTGTGTTCTCCGCGCTCGCGGGCAAGAAGGTGCATCGCAGCAATTGATCGCGCGCTATATTGTCTCCCAAGCAAGTATGCGCTTTAATCGCCGCATGAACCGGGAGTCTTCGATGCGTTTCTTGCCTCTGATCGCAATCATCGCCCTGGCTGCGCCGTCAACCGTGATTGCCCAGGACGCGCCGCCGCCGACCGAGGCGGCGAAGCCGGTCGAGAAGCCGGTCTGCAAGGTGACCGGGACAACCGGCTCGCGGCTTCGCAAGACGCGCTTCTGCATGACGAAATGGGAAGCCAAGATCGACGCGGAGAAATCAAAGCGGGACCTCGATCAGATGCGTCGGACCGACACTTTCGCAGCCCCGGTCGCGGGTTTCTGAGCCCTGCGGCTCAGGCGCGGTCGAACGCCTCGAGTTCATAGGCGATCGATGCTTCGACCAGCCGATCCCAGAGATCGGCTATCACCGCATCGGGGATACCGGCCGCACGGGCATGCATGCGGGCATTGGCGATCACCTGCGCCTTACGCGCCTCGTCGCGTACCTGACCGCGTTCGGGCTTGATGCGCGCCGCGGCGTCCATATAGCCGAAGCGGCGCGCGAGCAGCGCGACCAGCGCGCGGTCGACGGCGTCCACGCCCGCGCGGACCTCCACCATCGTCGTGCAGTCCCGGGGATCGATCGTATCTTGCATGGCCAGCCCCTTGGAGGGTGTCCACGCGCCTGTCCAGCTTGACTCGTCGGCCTCTGGCGGCTAACCGCGCGCCTTCGCAATGGCCCTGCACCCCGGTGAAGCGGTGGCCCTGCCCTCCCCAAAAAGGAGCCAGCAGGCGGATACCGGGACCAACGTTGTTCAGCAATTGCAAAGGATCACCATGTCGAAGCGCCATAGCGCCAAGCACAAGCTCGACCGCCGGATGGGCGAGAACATCTGGGGTCGCCCGAAGAGCCCGGTTAACAAGCGTGAGTACGGCCCCGGCCAGCATGGCCAGCGCCGCAAGGGCAAGATGTCGGACTTCGGCATCCAGCTGCGCGCCAAGCAGAAGCTCAAGGGCTATTACGGCGACATCACCGAGAAGCAGTTCAAGAAGTCGTACGAGGATGCGTCGCGCATGAAGGGCGACACTGGCCAGAATCTGATCGGCCTGCTTGAAATGCGCCTCGACATGATCGTCTATCGCGCCAAGTTCGCGCCGACGATCTGGGCCGCGCGCCAGCTCGTCAACCACGGCCATGTCCTCGTCGACGGCGAGAAGTGCAACATCGGTTCGCGCCGCATCAAGCCCGGCCAGACCGTCTCGCTTCGCCAGAAGGCGCAGGAAATGGCGCTGGTGATGGAGGCGCAGAGCCTCGCCGAGCGCGACATTCCCGATTACGTCGCTCCCGACGGCGCATCGAAGGTGACCTTCACCCGCGTGCCGACGCTCGACGAAGTGCCGTACCCGGTGAAGATGGAACCGAACCTGGTCGTCGAGTTCTACTCGCGCTGATTTTCGGCTCCGCACGGAACAGCAAAGGGCGGTCCTTCGGGGCCGCCCTTTTCTTTTGTCACGGCAGCGGCGCGAGCCCCATCGCGGTGCGCAGGAAGCGGTCGGCGCGGTCGAGCATGTCTGCGCGTGCCTTGCTGTCGGGAAGCTGGTGGTCGAGATCGGGGAACTCGACATATTCGACCTGTTTGCCGGCGCCGCGAAGCCGATCGCGCATCAGTCGCGAGTGGCGCGCGCCGACGTTGAGATCGACGGTGCCGTGGAACAGCAGCACCGGCGCCTTGATCAAGGCCGCGTTGCGCGCGGGTGACCCTTCGCGGACGTGCGGTCCTGAACCGATGAACGCGTCGACCATTCTGAAGTTGGTGAAGTTGCGCGATTCCTCGCGCAGTGCGTCGAGGTCTGTGACCGCGGCGATCGCCACCACCGCCTTGAACAGGTCGGGATCGAGCGCGGCGGACTGCAGCGCGGCGTAGCCGCCG
>JASLBO010000067.1 GCA_030146605.1 Sphingomonas sp.
AGCCGCGCGCCACGCGAAGCCGGCGCTGCGGCCGGCGGCGATCTGGTTGGCGGCGACGTGGATCAGCTCGGGGTCGTCGAGCAAGGCGCGATGCGCCTCGGCGATTTCGGCGGCCGCGCCGCGCGCGCCGGCAAGCCGGCCGGCAACCTCGGCGAGCGCGGCGTCCAGCGCGGCGCGCTCCGCCGCGGGACCCGCGCCGTTCTCGGGAACTTCCTGATCGGCGGCATCGAGCTGCAGCGCCTCGCCGATGGCCAGACCCGGCGAAGCGCACACCGGGCCATGCCCGCGAAGCGCCGGCGCGGCGGGGGCGGCAGGACCTTCGCCCAGCCCCGAAAGGATCAATTCGGCCACGGTATCGACTGCCGCGCGCGCGTCCGCCCCTGCGCCGGTCACGCGAACCGCAGCGTCACGCCCGACGCCCAGTCCGAGCAACGCCACCGTGCTGCGGGCATTGGCGCTCTTGTCCCCGGCGTGCAGCGCGACTTCGGCGACGAAAGGACGCAAGGCCGCCGTGATGCGCGCCGCCGGGCGGGCATGGATGCCGTGCGCTGCGGCGACGATGAGCTCCCGCTCGAAGCGCTCCCCGGCTGCGCTATCGGGCTTCGTCTCGCGGGGCGTGGCGCGGGCGATCCGGGCGACGCTCGCCCCGGCTTGCACGAGGCGATCGGTCGGCTCCAGCGTCAGGACATAGCCCTCGCTGGCAAGCACCACCGGCGTGATCAGCGCCTTGGCCGCCTCCGCAACGGTATCGAGATCGAACGCGATCAGCGGGTCGCCCGGGGCGACGCGCTGCCCCGCCACCACCTTGGCTGAAAAGCCCTTGCCGCCGAGCGCCACGGTCTCGAGCCCGATGTGGAGCAGCAGCTCGGCGCCGTTGTCGAGCCGCAGCGTCACTGCGTGCGCGCTCGCCGGCACCGACAGGATCTCGCCCGCCGCCGGCGCGCGCAGCACGCCTTCGATCGGATCGATCGCGAAGCCGTCCCCCATCATCCGCTCGGCGAACACCGCGTCAGGGACGGCCTCCAGCGCCGTGAGCCAGCCGGCAAAGGGAGCGACCAACGTAACCACTTCAATCATCATGCCACTCACGGAATCAACTCGACCGCGTCGATTGCCCAGATCGGCTCGACGCCTTTAGCGGTGTAGCGAATGCACAAAGTCTCGTTGCCCGCACGGGGCCACAGCGTAGCCACCAGCCGCGTCAGCCCAGGATTGCCGACCGCGGGTGCCAGCGGGAGCATTGCAACCCGCGGGCCTTCGCACGTTCCGGCACGCACCTCGAATTCGCCTTCCGGGGTCGCCGGGGGTGCGAATTTGATGCTCTCGATATCCTTCCCGACCTGGAAGTTGAACGGGATCTGCCCGACGGTGATCGCGATCTGCTTCGCGTTGCCGACCGGCGCCTTCTCCCACAGCCAGCATGGATTGAAGAGATCGGTGACGAAGACCGCGCGCTTGCCCGTCGCGGGATAGTCGTCTTCCAGCGCGAGCACGACGCGTTTGGTGCAGGTCTCGAGCATCTCGTCGCTGCCCCAGCGCATGCGCTGTGCGGTGACGGTCTCCGCCAGCGCGCCTGGCAATGCCCGGCCGCCATGGAAAGCCGCCGCGTTGAGCCTCGACCCGAACTTGACCGTGACCGGGCCGCGATAGACCGGCGACCTGGCCGTCACCGGGCTGCCGTCCACGGTATAGCGCATCTCGAGCGCCGACTGGTTGGCGAGCGTCACCGTCGCGCCATCGTTGCCCGGCGCATAGGCGTAAGCGGGAGTCACCGCGAAGGCGCTCGATGCCGGGCGCAGGCCGAGCGGCCGCATCCGGTCCAGCTGCGGGATCAGCCGGTTGACGAAATCGCCATAGTCGCGCGTCGCCCTGGCCGACCAGCCGATCTCCGCCACTGCCGATGCGCGCGGGAAGGTCGCCCATGCCGAGCGCTCCTCGGTGCGGATATGTTCGGCCCACAGATTTGCCTGAACGCCGAGAATATGGTGCTGCTGCGCGGCCGGCACTTCGGCAGGCATCGGCTCGAAGGCATAGACCGTCTTGAGGTCGATCAGATTTCCGCGTCCGGGCGGTTCGCTGTCGGTGAAGCCTTGGCGGTTGTCGAAATAGAGCGTCGGCGACGGGCTGAGCACTGCGTCATGCCCCGCTTTGGCTGCGGTGATCGCGCCTTCGGTGCCGCGCCACGAAGTGATCGTCGCATCCGGCGGCACCTGATTGCCTTCGAGGATCTCGTCCCAGCCGATCAGCTTGCGCCCGCGCTTCGTCAGATGCTCGCCGATCCGGTGCATGAACGCGGCCTGGAGCGCGGTCTCGTCCTTGATGCCGAGCGCCTTCATCTGCGCCTGGATAGCCGCGGAGCCCTTCCATTGTTCCTTCGTCGCCTCGTCGCCGCCGACATGGACGTAGCGGGACGGGAACAAGGCGATCACTTCGTCGAGCACATTCTCCAAGAAATTGAATGTCTTGTCGTCGACATTGTAGAGCCAGGGGAACACGCCCCAATGGCTTTCGGTGCCCGGCGGGATCGGCACCCCGGTGCCGAGTTCGGGATAGGCGCGGATCGCCGCCAGCGCGTGGCCCGGCATCTCGATTTCCGGGATGATCGTGACGTTACGCTGCGCAGCATAGGCAACGATCGCCCTGATCTCGTCCTGCGAATAGAAGCCGCCGACCCGCGGCAGTTGCGGCGCGCCCGCCGCAGTGGCTGGATGGCGCCAGCCCGAGACCCCGGTGAGCTTCGGGTATTTCTTGATCTCGATCCGCCAGCCCTGGTCGTCGACCAGATGCCAATGCAGCGTGTTGAGCTTGTTGACCGCCATCCAGTCGATCAGCTTGCGCACATAGGCCGGTGACTGGAAGTGCCGCGCGCTATCCAGCATCAGCCCGCGCCAGCCGAACCGCGGCGCATCCGACACGCCGAACGCCGGAACCGATACCGCGCCCTTGCCCGGCACCTGCGTCATCGCCTGCCACAAGGTGACGGCACCATAAAGCAGCCCGGCATCGTCGCCCGCGGTGATGATCGCGCCGCGCGGAGTCACTTCGAGGCGATAGCTCTCGGCTTTTCCGGTGGGCGCGCGGACGAACGTGACCGCCGCGCCGGATGCGCGCGATGCGGTGGTCAGCTTGAGCCCGCGCGATTCAGCCAGCAGCGCGGCCAGACGCTCGGCTGCGACGCGCGCGCCTGCGTCCCCGGGCGGGACCACCAATGCGGTCCTGCCGTTTATCAGCAAAGCGCCCTGCCCGGCGCGGAGCTCGGCGGGCAAGGGCAACAGGCTGGGCACCTGCGCCGCGGCGGGCGTCGAAAGCAGCGCGGCGCCGAGCGCCAGCAACGACCGAGAAAAGGAAATCAAACAGGGCTCCCGACGATGGTGCATGACGAGCTTAGGCGGTTTTGCGGCTCGCTCAATCGCCTGACCCCGGCGGGCGGGCCGGGGCAAGACGAGTGACGGGGAAATTCCCCGCCACCCTGTCATGCGCTTGCCGCCGATTCAGAAATTGACGTTGACAGAGGCGAGTGCCCTGCGCCCGGTGCGATACACGCCGCGCGGCAGGCGCTGGGTATTGGCATAAGCGTAATACTCGCTGTCGGTCAGGTTCATCCCCGAAATCGTCAGGCCGATATTCTCGGTGATGTTGTACGTCGCCGAGACATCGACATTGGCGGTGTCGCGGACGAACATCTGATCGCCGCGATCGATGCCGGTGAAATATTTCGACCGCCAGGTATAGGTCCCGCGGATCGAAACCGGCCCGGCCTCGAAGAACGGGCTCAGACTCACCTGATGCCGCGAATTGTACGGCAGGTCCGCGCCATTCTGCCCTTCGCCGTCCGAATAGGTGTAATTGGCCAGGATCCCAA
>JASLBO010000180.1 GCA_030146605.1 Sphingomonas sp.
GTCGGGCTGTCGCGGCAATCGGCCTATGCGCTGCGCAATTCGCCGCGCGGGCAGAGCTTCGCGCTCGGCTGGGAGGGGGCGGTGCTGGTGGCGCGTAGCGCGCTCACCGATACGATGATGGAGCGCGCCTTCAACGGCGTCCGCGACACGCGGACCGGCGACGACGGCAGCATCATCACGCGCCACCGCTACGACAACGGCCTCGGCATGGCGATGCTCGCCCGGCTCGATCGCATGGCCGATGCCGCCAAGGGGCCGGGCGTCGCCGCCGCCGCGCGGCTGGTGGCGAGCGACTTCGCCCAATATCTCGATCTGGTCGGCCGCGATTCCGGGCCGGCGCGCGCAGGCATGTTCCTCGGCGCGCGGATCGAGCCCGCGGGCGAGGACGCGCTCGCCCCGATCCGCGCGCTCGCCCGCGCCGATCGCTGGCTGCGCACGCATACCGACCTTGCCGAGCCGCTCGCCACCGCCGACCTCGACCCCGCCGCGCGCGCGCGCTGGACCGCCGAACAATGGCTCCGCGCCGAGGCGATCGGGCTGGTCGCGCTGGCGCCCGAGCCGGGTGACAAGCGCGCGCCTGACAACCCGAAAGCGTGTCAACCGTGTCAACCGGAACGGTTCGCCGACCGGTTCGACCGGAACCTGTTCCCGGTCTGGTGGGACGAGCTGGCCGGGGCGTGGCGCACCCGCTTCCCCCCGCCCGACGATTTCGACGGCGAGGAATATGGCGACTTTGGACGACGACTATATGCGCGAGCTGAGCACGGACGAGCAGGCCTTGTGCGATGCCGAGGAGGCCGCCCAGATCGAGGAACGCCGGCGCGTCGAAGCGGCCGAGCGCGACCTTTATTTCAGCACCGCCAACCCCGTCTCCGACGAGGCGCAGCCCGCCGATGCGGCGCCGCCCGCCGACGAAACCCCGCCGCCCGACGAACCGGTAGCTGCGTCCGCCGAGGCCCCGCCTCGCGGGTCGCGCGCCGCGGGGCCGGATCCGGTCTCGTGCGTTGAGCCCCCGACCCGCGCGTCCCGCGCCCGTACAGGAGCACCCCCGTTGAGCATTTTCGGCAGCATCAAGACCGCCATCTTCGGCCACCCCAGGGCGAAGGCCGCCCCTGCCGCGCCCGCGCCCGCCCAGGCGTCCGCCACCCCGGCGGCAGCGCAGGCACAGCAGCCCGCCGCGCCGGCCGCCGCCCCCGCCGGCCCGGTCGACGTCGAGAACGTGCTGATGGTGTTCGAGACCGAGCGCGGCAGCGCCGACCTCAACTGGCGCAGCTCGATCGTCGATCTGATGAAGCTGGTCGGGCTCGATTCGAGCCTCGACAACCGCAAGGCGCTCGCCACCGAGCTCGGTTATGACGGCGCGAAGGACGGCTCGGCCGAAATGAACCTCTGGCTCCACAAGGCGGTGATGCGCGAGCTCGAGAAGAGCGGCGGCACCGTCCCCGCCAGCCTCAAGGACTGAGGCGCGCTTTACCCGACCCAGGAAGAAGAAAGGGGTTCGCGCAGAGGCGCGGAGGCGCGGAGGGATCCGCCGCCGCGGAGCGGCAGATAGTCGGCCATGCCGATTTCCTGCCGCTGACACGGCGCGCCTGGCCGTCCGCGAAGGACGTCTTCTCTGCGCCTCCGCGCCTCTGCGCGAACCTCTTCTTCTGCTAAAATCACCCCCCAGCTTGTGAAACCCCGCTTACCCGCCTACATTAGCAACAAGGCGCCCGCCGCGATGCGGCTGTTCCGTGATGGAACCCCGGCGCCTTTCGTCCTTTTTCGCAAGCAAGGGATGCACGAGGCCTCGGTCTCGCCTCCCGTCCATGCGGCCGGCATTCGCCGGCAAAGGGGCGTCTCGAACACCCAACAGGAACCAGAATGAACTTCTTTTCGAATATCCAGGATACCCAGATCACCCGCGGCACGCGCAATGCGTTCGACGCGTTCGTCCCCGTTCACCGCCGCCTCTTCCCGATCGAGCCGTGCCCGCGCGAAGTCGCCCGCGCCGCCGTTCGCGAAGTGCTCGGCTGAGCGTGCGAGGGCGCGGCTCTGGCCGTGCCCTCTCCCGGCGCGCCGCGCATCGCCGCGCGCTTGCAATGTAGGATTTGCTCTGCTTCCCTCGGGGCCCGGCCCGCTACGGCCGCGCTCTTTGACCCGGCTGCATATCCCCGCCCCAGTTCGCGCAAGATAGGGTCGCGAACACGCAATTTAATTCCGCATTCGCCGTGCAAACCGTGAAGTTCGGCCGGCGAAATCCAACAATCCCGCCGCCAGTCGATTCGGCAAATCCGCGGCTCCATGCTATAGCCCGACTCACCCCCGGCAGGCTGTTTGCATGCGCGCCGGTGGCTGAGAGACCAAGTGCTCCCGCTTACCGTTGTCAGGAGCTTGCCATGGACCTCGATTATCTGAGCCGCCGTCACGCCGACGAAGTCGCCCGCGCCGCCGCCGCCGATTGCGCGCCTGCCCGGATCGCGCACCAGAAGATGGCGCGCACTTATGCCAGCCGCATCGCCGCCAAGCGTGCCGATCCGCCCGAGCAGACGCCCGGCCCGCGCTGACCGCGCGCCCTTCCGCAAAGGCCCGTACGCGCCTGCGGGCCCGCGCCGCGCCAGACTGTTGCTCGATGGGTGCTTGACCCCCGCCCCGCCCGGCACGACAAGACCGTTGCGCCGGGGGGCAGCAACGAGCGAGTGCCGGACTTGATACAAAGCCGATGGTGGGCGCCTCTTTTGTGCTTCGCCGCCCTCCCCGCCGCCGCCGCGGAGGAGGAGCCCCAGAACCTCTCCACGCTGTCGATCGAGGAGCTGGCGCAGCTGCCGGTCCGCTCGGCCTCGAAGCGCGAGGAGCCGTGGAGCGGTGTCCCCGCCGCCGCCTGGGTGATCACCAGTGACGACATAGCGCGCTCCCCCGCCACCTCGCTTCCCGAATTGCTCCGCGAGGCGCCCGGCGTCCAGGTCCAGCGGCTCAACGCCACCCAATATGCGGTGAGCGCGCGCGGCTTCGGCGGCTATGAGCCGTCCAACAAATTGCTCCTGCTGATCGACGGGCGCAGCGGCTATTCGACGCTGCACTCGGGCGTGTTCTGGGACCTGCACTCGCCATTGCTCGAGGACATTGCCCAGATCGAAGTGATCAACGGCCCCGGCGGCACGCTGTATGGCCCCAATGCGGTCAACGGCGTGATCAACCTGATGTCGAAGGATGCCTTCGCCGCGCAGGGCGGGCTGGTCCGCGGCACCGCCGGCGCCCGCGAGCGGACGATCGGCGCGCGCTACGGCTTCGCGCTGGGCGAGAATGCCGCGGTGCGCGCCTACGGCAACTGGTACGATCGCGAGGGCATGCCCGACACCGCCGCCGCCGCCGCGATCACCGACGACGCCATCCGTGGGTGGCAGGCGGGCTTCCGCGCCGACGCCCGTGGCGAGGCGAACAGCTTCACCCTGCAGGGCGACGTGTTCGAAAGCGACCGCTTCTTCGCCCCGGACGACGGCAATCGCGGCCACAATCTCCTCGGCCGCTGGACCCGCGAGCTCACCGGCAGTTCGTCGCTTCGCTTCCAGGCCTATTACGACTATTTCGAGCGCCGCGAGCTGCTGACCGTCAACAGCCTCGAGACCGTCGACGCCGAGCTGCAGTACAATCTGACCAGCGGCGCGCACGATCTCGTCGCCGGAGCCGGCGGGCGGACGACGCACGATTTGTTCGTCAACCGGTTCAACGCCTTCCGTCTCGATCCCGAACGTGCCCGGCTATGGATCGGCAATGCCTTTGTGCAGGATCGCATCGCTCTGTCGCGGACCTTGTCGCTGACCGCCGGCGCCAAGCTCGAAAGCTCCTCCTTCACCGGCGTCCAGTTGCTCCCCAATCTGCGGCTCGCCTGGCAGGCAAGCGAGCACGCGATGCTGTGGGCGGCGGTCTCCCGTGCGGTCCGTACCCCGTCGCGCATCGACCGCGACCTCACCGAGCCGACCCTCGTCGCCAAGGCCAGCCGCTTCGCGTCGGAAAAGCTCACCGCGTTCGAGATCGGCTATCGCGGCCGGCCCACCGCATCGACTTCGCTGTCGGTCTCGCTGTTCTACAATCGCTACGACGACCTGCGCAGCGTCACCTTCATCGGCAATCCGTTCCCGCTCCAGCTCAGCAACGACCTGCGCGGAACCACTTATGGGGTGGAAGGGGCGGTGACGCAGCAGCTCACGCCCTGGTGGCGGGTGACCGGCAGCGCCGCCTGGCTGCACAAGGATTTCGAGGTGCGGCCGGGTGCGATCGATCTCACCGCCGGTGCCTCGCTGGGGCAGGATCCCGATTACCAGTTCGCGCTCCGCTCGCGCATGACGCTGCCGCAGGGCGTGCTGTTCGACCTCGGACTGCGCGCAGTGGGCGGTCTCGATAGCCCGCGGATCAACGGCTATGTCGAAGCCGACGCGCGGCTCGGGGTCAAGCTGACCGACACGGTCGAGCTCTATGTCGCCGGCGAAAACCTGCTCCACGCCAAACATCTCGAAAGCAACGATGTCCAGCGCGCGCAGTGGATCGCGCGCAGCGTCTATGCCGGAACCCGGCTGCGCTTCTGATGCGCGCCGTCCGGCTCCTGCTGGCGCTGTGCGCAGTCGCGGCGCTGCCGTCCGCCCGGGTGCGGGCGGGGCCGCAGGCGAGCGAGGATGCGGTCAAGGCGGCGTTCCTTCCAAAGTTCATGCGCTACATCACCGTCCCCGCCGGCGTTCAGCCGGAGGTGGGGCAGCCCTTTTATCTCTGCGTGATCGGCCGCGACCCCTTTGGCGAGGGGCTGGATCGTGCCGCGGCGAGCGAGATCGTCGATGGCCGGCCGATCGCCGTCCGTCGGTTCGCCAATGCAGAGGTGCCGGCGGTGGCGGGCTGTCACGCCGCCTATGTCGCCGGCGCGAGCGAGCAGCGGACGGCCCAGATCCTCGCGGCGCTCGCCCGTCAGCCGACGCTGACGATCACCGACAGCCGCTGGGGCAAGCCGCGCGGCATGATCCACTTCGTCGTGGAGGGCGCCCGCGTCCGCTTCCACATCGACGACGGCGCCGCAGCCGCACGCGGAATCGGCATCAGCTCCCGATTGCTTGCATTGGCGGTCGAAGTGAAGCAGCGCGGCCAGTAATGCGGATCGATCAGATCACCGGCCGCTGGCGCAGCTTTCCGATCGCGATCACCGCGGTGCTGGTCACCCTGCTGCTGCTCGGCGGCATCCTCACCGTGGTGCAGGGCGAAACGGGCTATCTGAGCCAGAAGCAGCGCGAGACCAACGCCCAGACCAACATCCTCGCCGCCAGCGTGGTCGCCGCGCTCGACTTCGCCGATGCCGCCGCCGCGCGCGAGTCGGTCGAGGCGCTTCGGGCGGACCGTCAGGTCCGGATTGCAGCAATCTATGATCGCGCGGGCAAGCTGGTGGCGGGATACGCCCGCAAGGGGCAGGTCATCCCCGCGCGGCCGGTAGACGCGAACGCGAGCCGCGACGCGATCACTGCGCGCGTGGCCGTCACTCGCGGCGGCGAGCAGATCGGCACGGCCTATATCGCCGTCGATTCGCAGCCCTTCACGACGCGCGCGCGCCGCTATCTGCTCATCGGCCTGCTCGTCGTCATGGCCGCTTTGGTCGCCGCCGTGCTGGGACTTGCCCAGGTGGCGCTGGGCCGCGCCAATCGCGAACTCGAGGCGCGGGCCGCGGCACTCGCCGAGGCCAATGTCGAGCTTACCCACCAGATCGCCGAGCGGGCCAAAGCCGAGGAGCAGCTTCGCCAGGCGCAGAAGATGCAGGCGCTCGGCCAATTGACCGGCGGCATCGCGCACGACTTCAACAATCTGCTCACCGTGATCCAGGGCTCGGCGGACATGCTGCTGCGCCCGAACCTGACCGAAGACCGCCGCCAGCGCTACGCCGACGCAATCGTCCAGGCCGCGGCGCGGGCGGCGGCGCTGACCAGCCAGTTGCTCGCCTTTGCCCGGCGCCAGCCGCTCAAACCCGAGGTGATCGACGTCAACGCGATGATCGCCGGGATGACCGAGTTGCTCGATCGCACGCTGGGCGAGCGGGTGATCGTGGAGACCGACCTCGCCGACCGGGTCTGCACGGTGGAAGCCGATCGCGCGCAGCTCGTCTCGGCAGTGCTCAACATCGCGGTCAACGGCCGCGATGCGATGCCCGACGGCGGTACGCTGCGCATCACCACTGCCAGCGAGCAGGCCGAGCGCGGGCCGATGATCGCGCTGTCGGTGGCGGACACCGGCACCGGCATGGACGCCGCGACGATCGAGCGCGCGATGGAACCGTTCTTCACCACCAAGGCCGCCGGCAAGGGCACGGGGCTCGGGCTCAGCCAGGTCTATGGCTTCGCGACGCAATCCGGCGGCGACCTGCGCATCGACAGCACGCCTGGGCACGGCACGCGCGTCACCATCCTGCTCCCGTGCAGCAATCTCGCGCTGACTCCGCCGCCGCAGGCGCAGCAGAGCGTGGCGGACACTGGCCGCACCGGATCGGTGCTGCTCGTCGAGGACAATGAGGCGGTGGGCGAGTTCGCCGAGGCGCTGCTGCGCGAACTCGGCCACCGCGTGGTCCGCGCGAGATCGGGGAACGAGGCGCTCGAAGTTGCGCGGGTGGCGCAGTTCGACGTGGTGCTGAGCGACGTGGTGATGCCCGGCATGAGCGGCATCGAACTCGCGGAGACGCTCGCCACCCTTCACCCCAAGCTGCCCGTTATCCTGACGACCGGGTATAGCGACCAGATCTCGCGCTCGGGGGCCGGGGGCCGAGCGGTGCTGCTCAAGCCCTATCGGCTCGACACTCTCGCATCGGTGATCGACGATTCGCTGCGTGCCGCGACCGGGGCGGCCGGGCTCGGCACCCGCTAGATCGTCCGCCATGGGCGCGGCGAGTTGACACGCTTGACACACTGGAAGGCTTTGCGAGTAAGTGACATTTGTTAACCATCTGGTTTTTCAGGATAAAATCTAGCCGCGGTTGACAGGGATATGGCCTTGGCGCCTGCCAGGCGACACCGGCGCGGCGCCGACGCGACACTCACGCGACACCGACGCACACCAGCGCGACACCGGCGCGACACCCGCGCGCCATGCAGGTTGACGCGTCGTGCGAATTAGGGATCCGGCGATGTCAAAAAGCGGGCCGGCCGGGCCAATCGCGCGAGCCAAGCAGACGAAATCCTACATTGCAAGACAGCGACGGCGCACACGGTGTTGCCCAGCGCCCAGGTTGAGGGCTGATCTAGACTCGTCTTCCTTCAATCTGAACGTGCTCCTGCGAAAGCAGAGCCCGGGACGTATCGACATCCCAATGCACGAGCGGTTTCAATCCTCCCCCGCCAGGGAGGTGGCATGCGCAGCATGACGGAGGGGGAGGAATCACTGCGTTCAGTGAGTCCTCCCCCTCCGTCGCCTTCGGCGCCACAGTGCCGGGTCGTCCGTGCCCCC
>JASLBO010000235.1 GCA_030146605.1 Sphingomonas sp.
TCGGCGACGACGAGCATGGCTGGTCCGACACCGCGGTCTTCAACTTCGAAGGCGGCTGCTATGCCAAGATGATCCGCCTTTCGGCCGAGGCGGAGCCCGAGATCTTCGCCACGACGCGGCGCTTCGGCACCGTGCTCGAGAATGTGGTGATGGACGCCGAAAGCCGCGCGCTCGATCTGGCCGATGCGAGCCTCGCCGAGAACAGCCGCGGCGCCTATCCGATCGACTTCATCCCCAACACGTCCGCAGACAATCTCGGCCCGGTGCCGAAGAACATCATCTTCCTCACCGCCGACGCCTTCGGGATCATGCCGCCGATCGCGAGGCTCAGCCCCGAGCAGGCGATGTATCATTTCCTCTCGGGCTATACCGCCAAGGTGGCGGGCACCGAGATCGGCGTGAGCGAACCGGAGGCGACCTTCTCGACCTGCTTCGGCGCCGCCTTCATGCCGCGCCACCCCTCCGAATATGGCAATCTGCTCAAGGAGCGGATCGCCAGGGGCGCAGTCGATTGCTGGCTGGTCAATACCGGCTGGGCAGGGGGCATGGCCACCGATCCGGGCATCGAGCGCATGCCGATCAAGCTGACCCGCGCGTTGCTCAACGCGGCGCTCGACGGCAGCCTGAGCCATGCCGAATTCCGCATCGATCCGAACTTCGGGTTCGAGGTGCCGGTCAGCGTCGCCGGTGTGGATCCGGCGGTGCTGGATCCGCGCGAAAGCTGGGCGAGCAAGGCGCAATATGACGCCACCGCGGCGAAGCTCGTCGACTTGTTCAACGATAACTTCGCCCAGTTTGCCGAGCATGTCGACGAAGGCGTGCGACAATCGGCGCCGCGTGCGCCGCTACCCGCCTGAACCCGCGACCCTGTGCTCCTGCGAAAGCGGGAGCACAGCACGGCAAGCCTTTCTCGGGGCTCCTGCTTGGTACGGTTCCCCGACTGACTTCTCGCCCCGCGGTGCCCACGCGACGCGCTTTCGTCGAGCCGGACCGCCCTCCGCTGCCATCCCTCCTATAAAGGGATAGTACACTGCGTAGGGATCACCTGGTGAAGTTCATCTCTTTGAAGGCGATCAACGGCGAGCCGATCCTCGTCAATGTGACCGCTGTCCGCACGGTCTCGTCGATCGATCTCGCCGGGGTCGAAATGGGCGTCATCGGCTTCGACAAGACGCATGAAGTCGTCGTCGGCTCGACCGTCGCCGAAGTCATCGAGGCGATGGCTGGGGTCACGGGCATCAACTGAGGGATTCGCGTCCCGCCGAATGACGCCCGTGATCAGGGTTGCGCGCTGCCTGCGACGACCTCGTAGGCGTCGTGCTCCGCAGTGCGGATCATGCTTTTCGCGCCGCGATATGCCGATCCACGACGTGTCCGAGCACGGTCATCGGCACGTTGCCGCCGAGCACCAGGGCGTCGTTGAACGCCTTGAAGTCGTAGCGCGAGCCCAATGCCGCCCTGGCGCGGTCGCGCAGCCGGTTGATCTCGCTATGGCCGACCTTGTAGCCGCAGGCTTGCCCTGGCCACGAGCAATAGCGGTCGACTTCACCCGCGACTTCCTCGATCGAAGAGCCGTTGGCGGTGACGAACCAGTCGATCGCCTGCTTGCGCGTCCAGCGCTTGGCGTGGAGCCCGGTGTCGACCACAAGCCGGCAGGCACGAAAGCCGAGCGACTGGAGATAGCCGAGCTTCTCCGCCGGATTCTCGGCATAGACGCCCAGTTCCTCGGCGATTTGCTCGGCATAGAGCGCCCAGCCCTCGGAATAGGCGTTGAACTGGAGCAGGCTCCGGACGAGCGGCAGCTTGAAGGTATATTCGCCCTGCCAGACATGGCCGGGGATCGCCTCGTGATAGGCAAGGTCGGGCAGGCTGAAGCGCGTGTGCAGGCTCGTGCTACGCAGATTGATCCAGAATTTGCCGGGGATCGTGCCGTCGATCGATCCCGGGCCGCCATAGGCGCC
Organism: Sphingomonas sp.; assembly: GCA_030146605.1. GTDB lineage: Bacteria > Pseudomonadota > Alphaproteobacteria > Sphingomonadales > Sphingomonadaceae > Sphingomonas. Next base: position 1,962 of record JASLBO010000235.1, read on the forward strand.
GGGGGCGCCCGGCTCCTCCTCGGGCGGCAGGCGCCGCACCTCGACATTGCCCTTCACCAGCGTGTTGAATGCCTGCGGCATGCGCGCGCGGATGTCGGTGATCCGGGTGTTGAGGAACTGCAATATCTCGGCGCGGCCGGGATCGCCTTCGGGGAAGGTGAAGCGCGGATCCTTTGCCAGCGCCTCCATCCGCGCGCCGACGCTTCCCTGGCTGTAGCCCTGTTTCTTGAGGATCGTGTCCATCTCCGCCTGGATCGCGCGGAGCTGGTCGAGCCCCATCTGGTGGACCTCGTCGGGACTCATCGTCGTCGTCGTGCCGGCGCGCAAAGCCCAGGCGTAATAAGCGTCGCCGTCCTTGAACTTCCACACGCCGGCATCGGAGGTGGCGCCTCTGCGCTGGCGTTCGAGCTCGGCAATCTGGCGGTCGAGCGCGGGCACGATCTTGTCGTTGGCGAGCATCCAGGCGCTGTTGCCGAAATCGCCGTCCAGCCCGGCGCTGCGATTGGCGAGCGACGTCACCAGCCCCCAGCCGGCGGTGTTTCCGCCGCGCGCCAGCTTCAATTGCCTGAGCGCCTTGTCGAGCAGGAAGTCCGGCGCGACCACGCCCTGGCCGCCGGCGATCTTGAGGCGCTCGGTCTCGCCGTCGAGCTGTTCGGCATAGGATTCGAGCCGGTCGAGATAGGCCTCGGCATCCTCGCGCGTCTTCACCTGATGATCGGTGTCGAGCATCCGCGGCACATCGAGATAGGCACCGACATTCTGGATCACGACATAGGGCGTGTTGCGCCAGCTGCCGACCGCGACATCGCCATAAGGGAAGGCAAAGCCGGCCTGCGCATTGCCGTACGAGGCCTGCACGACCTCGACATTGGTGCGCATGACGGGGCTGAGCGCCGCCGCATCGAGCTTGCCGATCTCGGCGAGCGTCTGGCGCAGATGCGCGGCGATCCTGCTTTGTCCTGCCGGCGAACGATCGGTGAGCTGGTGCTTGAGCTGCGCGCGGGCGTCCTTGTCCACGCCGAGCGAGGTCGCCGTCTCGGGATAGAGCGTGAGGAACGTCTCGGCGGTGCGCGCCAGCAATGCCTCGGCCTGCGCATCGGCATCGGCGAACAGCGCATTCGCTCCGCGCGGCAGTGCCGCAGCGGCAAGGGTTCCGGCGGTGCCGAGCAGCAGCTGGCGGCGGGTGGTACGCATGGTCACTCCCTGGAAGTCAGGCGATCACGGGTTCGACGGTGAGCGAGGTTCCCACGGCACCGATGATCCGGACATGGGCGCCGATCGGAGCATCTGGCCCTGACGCCAGCCATTCGCCGTCGCCGACGCGCACCTTGCCATGGCCCGCCGCGATCGGCTCCACCACGGTCACCACTTCGCCGATCAGCCGGGCGACGCGATCATTGAGCAGCGGATCGGCGCTCGGCACCGGATTGTTGACGTACCAGCGCCGCCCGATCCCGACCGCCGCCGAGGTCGCGACGATGAACACCGCGACCTGAAAAAGCAAAGCGAAATCCGGAATGATCAGCGTCACCACGCCGGTCACCGCCGCGCCCGCGGCGACGAAGACGAGGAAGATGCCCGGCACCAGCAATTCGGTGATGGCGAGCACCGCCGCGAGGATCAGCCAGGAAAGCCCGGGGGTGGCGAGCAATGCGGCCATCGCTCAGCCCTCCTGCGAGCCGAAGGGATTGGGGCGGGGGCGCGGCGGAGCCGGAGGGGTCGGCGAGGCCGGAGGCCTGGGACCCGAGCCGCTGATCGCCTCGCGCGCCAGTTCGCCGATTCCGCCCAGCGTACCCATCAGCTGGGTCGCCTCGACCGGGAACAGGATGGTCTTGGCGTTGGGCGAGGTCGCGAACTTGCCGATCGCCTCGACATATTTCTGTGCGATGAAATAGTTGATCGCCTGCGTGCTGCCCTTCTCGATCGCATCGGAGACCATGCGCGTTGCCGACGCCTCGGCCTCTGCCGAGCGCTCGCGCGCTTCGGCGTCGCGGAACGCGGCCTCGCGGCGACCCTCGGCCTCGAGGATCTGCGACTGCTTCTGGCCCTCGGCACGCAGGATCTCGGAGGCGCGCATGCCTTCGGCCTCGAGGATGTTGGCGCGCTTCTCGCGCTCCGCCTTCATCTGGCGGCCCATCGCGTTGACGATGTCTGCCGGCGGGCGGATGTCCTTGATCTCGACGCGCGTGATCTTGACGCCCCAGGGCGTGGTCGCGTGATCGACGACGTTGAGCAGCCGCGCATTGATCTCGTCGCGCTTCGACAAGGTCTCGTCGAGGTCCATCGATCCCATCACCGTGCGCAGGTTGGTCGTGGTGAGCTGGAGCAGGGCGACATAGAGGTCCGACACTTCATAGGCGGCCTTGGCGGCATCAAGGACCTGGAAGAACACGACCCCGTCGGTCGAGATCATCGCATTGTCCTTGGTGATGATCTCCTGCCCCGGAATGTCGATCACCTGTTCCATCATGTTCACCTTGCGGCCGACGCGATAGAAGAAGGCGGGATAAAAATTCAGGCCCGGAGAGGCGACCGCGGTGAAGCGGCCGAAATATTCGATCGTATATTGATAGCCTTGGGTGACGATCTTCACGCTGGAGAAGAGGTAGAGCAGCACCACGGCGACCATGACGACCAGAAATACGTTCAGCACGTCCATTTCCCCGACTCCACTCGCATTTCGTCCGCCTTGCTAGCATAGACTCGCGTCATGACCACAGCCCGACTGGCGCCGCGTACCGCGCTGTTCCTGCCCGCCTCCAATCCGCGCGCGATCGCCAAGGCGCGCGGGCTCGACGCCGACATGGTGATCCTCGATCTGGAGGATGCAGTGCGGGACGATGCCAAGGCCGATGCGCGTGCAGCGGCGATTGCGGCCGTGGCTGAGGGGTTCGCGGATCGTTTGTCCGCGATCCGGATCAACGGCATCGAATCCGCCGAGCACGCCGCCGATCTCGTCGGC
>JASLBO010000279.1 GCA_030146605.1 Sphingomonas sp.
CTTCAGCGCGCGCCCGCCGCGCCGCTGACGGCGCCGGCTGCCGCGCCCTTGCCGCCGCTGGCGCTCGGCAACGCGAGCGGGCCGGCAACCACGGCCCCCGCGGACGCGGCACCGGCCAACGGCTCGGTACCGCTCGCGCAATAATCCCGCCGCTCTCCGGCAACCGGCGGGCACCCATAAAAAATAAGTGAGTCGCGCGCTTGTCGGCGTGCGGCCAATGACGGTAGGCGTTTGCTCCCATGGCGCGGTATATTTTCATCACCGGCGGCGTGGTCTCCTCGCTTGGCAAGGGTCTCATGGCAGCGAGCCTCGCGGCTTTGCTTCAGGCCCGCGGCTATCGGGTCCGCATCCGCAAGTTCGATCCCTATCTCAACGTCGATCCGGGCACGATGTCGCCGCATCAGCACGGCGAGGTCTACGTCACCGACGACGGGGCCGAGACCGATCTCGATCTCGGCCATTACGAGCGGTTTACCGGCGTCGCGTCGCGCCAGTCGGACAATGTCACGTCGGGCCGCATCTACAAGACGATCATCGAGCGCGAGCGCCGCGGCGACTATCTCGGCGCGACGGTGCAGGTGATCCCGCACGTCACCGACGCGATCAAGGCGTTCGCGCAGGATCAGACCGAGGATCTCGATTTCGTGCTGTGCGAGATCGGCGGCACCGTCGGCGACATCGAATCGCTCCCGTTCATCGAGGCGATCCGCCAGCTCCGCAACGATCTCGGCCGCAGCCAGACCGTGAGCATCCACGTCACGCTGGTGCCCTATATCTCCGCGGCGGGCGAACTGAAGACCAAGCCGACCCAGCACAGCGTGCGCGAACTCGCGGCGCTCGGCGTCCAGCCCGACGTGCTCGTCTGCCGTTCGGAGCGCGAGCTTCCGGCAAGCGACCGCGCCAAGATCGCCCAATTCTGCAACGTGCCCACTGCGGCGGTCATCCCTGCGCTCGACGCGAAGAGCATCTATGCGGTGCCCACCCAATATCATCGCGAGGGGCTCGACGTGGAGGTGCTGCGCGCTTTCGGCATCGATCCGGGCGAAGCGCCGGACCTCGAGCGCTGGGAGCGGATCGTCAGTCGCCTTCAGAATCCCGAGGGCGAAGTCACGATCGGCGTGGTCGGCAAATATATGGGCGTTCCCGACGCCTATAAGTCGCTCCACGAGGCGCTGGTGCACGGCGGCATCGCCAACCAGGTCAAGGTCAATATCCGCTGGCTCGACGCCGAAGTGTTCGAGCACGACGACGAAGAAGTCGCCTCGAAGCTCGAGCCGATGCACGGCATCCTCGTTCCCGGCGGCTTCGGGGAGCGCGGCAGCGAGGGCAAGATCGCGGGCGTGCGCTTCGCGCGCGAGCGCGGCGTGCCGTTCTTCGGTATTTGCCTCGGCATGCAGATGGCATGCGTCGATGCGGCGCGCGATCAGGGGCTGGCGACCGCCTCCACCACCGAATTCGGCCCGACCGAGGAGCCGGTGGTCGGCATGATCACCGAATGGATGACGGCCGAAGGCATCCAGAAGCGCGAGGCGGGCGGCGATCTCGGCGGCACGATGCGCCTCGGCGCCTATCCCGCGAAGCTCGGCGGCAACAGCGTCGTCGCCTCGATCTATGGTTCGGAAGAGATCAGCGAGCGCCATCGCCACCGCTACGAAGTCAACACGCATTACAAGCCGTTGCTCGAAAAGAACGGACTCGTCTTCTCGGGCATGTCGCCGGACGGTACGCTGCCCGAGATTGTCGAGCGGCCCGATCACCCGTGGTTCGTCGGGGTGCAGTTCCACCCCGAATTGAAGTCCAAGCCCTTCGATCCGCACCCGCTGTTCGCGAGCTTCATCGAAGCCGCGGTGAAGCAGAGCCGGCTGGTCTGACGCCGCTCGTCGAGTTCCCGCTCGCGGGACGGGGCAGGGGGCGCCGACTCACCCCAAATCAGGCCTCCCCCTCCCGCAAGCAGGAGAGGAGCGATTGCTGGCGACACAATCCAACGAAACCCCCTCCCGCCGGGCCGCGGCATCGGCTAGCCGGACGCCCATGCGTATCCTGTTTGCCGCCGTCGCTTTGTTGCTTTCGCTCGCTGCCCAGCCCGCCGCTGCGCAGTCCAGACCAGCTCCCGGAACCGTCCGGGTGCGGATTGAAACCTCGGAGGGCGCCATAACGCTCGCGCTCGACGCAAAGCGCGCGCCGAAGACCAGCGCCAACTTCCTCGCTTATGTCGACGATGGCCGGCTCGACGGCACCGGCTTCTATCGCGCCTCGCGCCGCACCGGGAACCCGAAATTCGGCTTCGTTCAGGGCGGAGTGGCCAGCGACGCCCGGCGGATTTTGCCGTCGCCACCGCTCGAGCCGACCAACGTCACCGGCATCCGTCACACCGACGGCGCCGTCTCGATGGCCCACGGCGCGAACATCGACGGCGCCACCGGCAATTTCTCGATCATGATAGGCGACAATCCTTCGCTCGACGCGCGCGGAAGCGGCCGCAACGGCTATGCTGCGTTCGGGCGGGTGGTCGGGGGAATGGATGTCGTCCGAAAGATCCTCGGCCGGCCGACCGGCGGGGGACGGGGCCCGATGCGCGGCCAGATGATCCAGCCCACGCCGGTCAAGATCCTCCGCGCCGTCCGGCTCGACGGCGCGCCGAGGCCCACCGGCAGGG
>JASLBO010000316.1 GCA_030146605.1 Sphingomonas sp.
TCCGACGACCAGTAATCGAGCGTCTCGGTCAACGACTCGATGATGCCGGTGTAGGATGCAGTGCCCCAATGGAACGTGATCTTGGGGAGGCTGAGATTGGCCTCGTCCCGGTTGGCGCCACTGCCGCCGCCGCTGTTCGCCGGCTTGGGCTTGCCCTTACCGGTGGTGGCGGGGATGGCGGTGGCGAAACCACGCAGCGCCTCGACCCTGTCGCGCACGTCGACGCCGGTCTCGGTCGTGTCGAAGATCAGCTCGACATCGAGCTTGGCGGTCGTGGCGCGGGCATGCTGTTCGGGGGGATCCTCGCCGAACTGGTTGGTCAGGGTGACGCGCAGCGACGCGGGATTGAACTGGACATTGATGTGCGTCTCGGATCCCGGCCCGGTGAAATAGGCGGCGGTGGCGTCGGGCGTGTCGCTCATGCGAGGACTCCCGCCATTTCGAGGCCCTCATGCACCAGGTGCAATTCCTCGACCGCGACATCGGTGCCCTTGGCATTGAGGTCGCCGACGCGAAACTTGACCGGCATGGCGTTGCGCAGCCGCCAGCCGAGGGCGATCGTCGGCTCGGGCAGCTTCCTGGCGTCAGTCACGCGCTGGGTCTCGTCGCCGGCGCGGACGAGGCCGATCAGCACATGGCCGCGATTGGCCTTGACCGGCCGCCCGCCGATCGGCCCGTTCTGGCCGCCGGGCGCCTCGGCATCGGCACCGGTGAATACCGACCACCAGCGCCACAGCAATTGCGTGCGGATGATGCCGCGCTTGAGCACTACCGTGCCGAAGGTCACCGGACCAGCGCGCATCGTCGTGCCGTAATTGTGGCCGCCGACCTTAATGACCTTATGCTCCATCACCGCCTCGATTCCCGAGACTTCGGAGAAACTGCCGACGAGCCCGGCATTGGTCGTGCCCCAGGGTGCGAAGCTCGATCCCTCGACCGGATCGATCGCGAGATGGAAGGCGAAATTCCCGTAGGGGACCCGGTTTTCCTCGGCGAGGTCCTTGCTCCAGCTCAGGGGCATCAGGCCGCCTCCCGCGCCGTCTCGGACGCCGCGATCAATTGCAGGACCACGGTGACGCGCTCGATCGGCTGCGCCGGCAGGAAACTGAGCGTCGCGACGACGCGGCCATTGTCGATATCGGCCTGCGTCATCGTGCTGGCGTCGCAGCTGACGGTGAAGGCCTCGTCCCGGCTGCGCCCGGTAAAGGCGCCAAGCGCGCGCAGCGAATCGCACAGGGCCTCGAGCGCGGCGCGCAACCGCCCCCACAGGATCGGGCCCGAGGGTTCGAACACCAGATCGTCGCCAAGGGTGCGCGACGCGCGCAGCAATATGCCCATCAGCCGCGAGGTGCCGCCGGGCCGCCATGCGCGCTGCGGCGCCATCGTGCTGTCGCTGAACAATTCGATGCGGCCACGGCGCACTGCGAACAGCGACAGCCGGTCACCGAGCCAGTCGGCCTTGCCGGCGATGCCGCGCGCGAGATCGCTCGTGCCGATTTCGGGGGTCAGCGCGATCACACTGCGCAGCGGTTCGCCCGCGGCGCTGCGGAAGGCGCCGCGCTGGAGCGCCGAGCGCGCGATCACCGCCGCCAGCGCGCCCTCGGGGCTTTCCAGTCCCTCGGGCAGGTCCATGGCATCGCGCGTCGCGATCCATGGATAAGCGAGCTGCAACCGCGCATTGCCTACCGCGCCGTCATCGAGCAGCCTGAGCCCGGGTCCGGCGAGAGCCGGCCGATCGAGCAAGGCGAGCGGCCAGCATTCCTCGCCGCCGCTGAATCCGCCTTCCTCGACCAAGGGCAGCGGCATCGCCGATACCAGCGTCAGGTCGCGGCGATGCGCGGGCCCCTTGGGCCGGCCGAGCAGATCGAGCGTGAAGCGGAGCGCGCGCGACCAGATCGCGTACCCCTCCGCATCGAGCCGCGGCGCGAGCAAGGCCGGCCGCGCCACCCGCGCTTCGGGTGCGAGATCGGGCGCGGCCGCGCCGCAGGGCTTGAATATCTCGGGCGGTCCCGGCGGCTCCTGCGGCAGTGGCGCGGGGTGCGGTGCGCCGGCGCACAGATCGATCAGGTCGGGCAGCAGCAGCAAGGCCGCGTCTTCGACGGCATAGGCCACCGCGGCGCCGGTCCAGGTCGCCGGATCGGCGGGGTCGCAGGGCGTGCCCAGCCCGCCCAGACCCGAAAGGATCGGCTGGCGCAGCGCGGCGTCGGCGGGCTTGCTGGTCTTCCAGGCGAGCAGCAGCCGCTTTGCCTTGCTGAACGCCTCGGGTCCGGCGGCGGCATCGTCGAGCGGGAGCGGATCGCCGGTACGCACAATATAGGCCCTGGCGCCGCCTTCGGCGAAGAAGCGCTTGACCGCGAGGCCAAGCGGGCACGGCACGGTCTGGTCCGAACCCGGGGCCATCGGGCGACGGTTCCACGCATAGAGCGCATCGAACTCGGACCAGCTCTCGACCGGGACGGGCAGCCCGAGCAGGCTGTCCATCCGCTCGGCCGCTGCCTTGAACACGCCGGTTGGAGTCCAGCCATCGGCCTTCAGCGCGTCGCGCACCGCTCCGGGCAGCGCCGCACCCCGCCGCGCAACGCAGCCGACGAACATCGCGACGTCGGCGCGCGACGACAGGCCCGGCGCCTGCGGCCCGCTCGTGGTGAAGGTGATGCCGGGCAACGGCATGATGGATGCTCCCCGTTGCTCGCCGTTACTCGTTCGCCAACGCCATCGCCTCGCAGCAGACGACGAACTCCTCCGTCGCCAGCTCGCCGCTTCCCTTGGCAGCGAGCGTCGGCCCGGTGAACTTCAGCGGCCGCGCATTGATGAGCTTCCAGCGCAGCACGGGGTTGCGCTGCTCGTCCTGCAAAGTGATCATCACGGTGCGCTTGTGCGTGGGATCGGTGCGGGTGATGTTGATCCAGTCCCAGAAATTGACCTGGCCCATGATGCCGCGCTTGAGCGTGACGTCGCCCGCCTTGTGCATCCCCGGGATCTTGCGGACCCGGTTCTCCTTGTCGTTGCCCTGGCGGTATTCCATCATCGTGAACTCGGTGCTGATCCCCGACACGTCGGAGAAGCCGCCGAGCGCAGAGTTGGCCGGGTCGTTGCCGTCGAATTCGACGATGAAGTTATAGGCGCCGTACGGCGTTTCACGTGGCATCGGGTTTCACTCCTTATCCGCGGGCATCGGCGGTTTTCTGGCCGATGCGGAAGATGACGAATTCGGCGGGCTTGATCGCGGCGACGCCGACCAGACAGATCAGGCGGCCGTTATCGAGGTCGTTCTGGGTCATCGTCGTGCGATCGCAGCGGACGAAGAACGCCTCTTTCGGATTGGCGCCGAGCAGCGCGCCCGAGGCCCATTCATTGTACAGGAAATCCGTGACGGTGGTGCGCACATTGGCCCAC
>JASLBO010000359.1 GCA_030146605.1 Sphingomonas sp.
CCCCGTCGCCTTCTTCGCCACCGATCCGAAGCAGATCGCGACGTTCGGCAAGCGCTATGGCAACGGCGTGAAGCTCGCCAGGAGCGAGGACGAAATCCTCGGCGACAAGAGCATCCAGCTGATCGTCGGCGCGCCGATTCCCGATCTGCGCGCGCCGCTCGGCATCCGCGCGATGCGCGCGGGCAAGGATTATCTCGGCGACAAGCCTGCGATCACCAGCCTCGAACAGCTCGCCGAGGTGCGCCGCGCGGTCAAGGAGACCGGCCGCAAGTTCGCGATCATGTATTCCGAACGGCTCGAGGTCCGCGCCGCGGTCCATGCCGGCGAGCTGGTCGCGCAGGGCGCGATCGGCAAGGTGATCCAGACCGTCAACCTCGCCCCCCACCGCATCAGCGCGCCCAGCCGCCCCGACTGGTTCTGGGACAAGGCCAGGTATGGCGGCATCCTCACTGATATCGGCAGCCACCAGGCCGATCAGTTCCTGTTCTACACCGGCTCGACCTCGGCGCAGGTCGTCGCTTCGCAGACCGGCAATCTCCATTGGCCCGACAAGCCGAAGTTCGAGGATTTCGGCGACATGATCGCCACCGGCAACGGGGGGACGGGCTATATCCGCGTCGACTGGTTCACTCCCGACGGCCTGCCGACCTGGGGCGATGGCCGGCTGTTCCTCGTCGGCACCGAAGGCTCGATCGAGCTGCGCAAATATGTCGACGTCGCCGGGCGTCCGGGCGGCAATCACCTTTTCCTCACCGACAGGAAGGGCGTCCGCTATGTCGATTGCTCGAAGGTCCCGCTGCCCTTCGGCCCGCAATTCGTCACCGACGTGGTCGAGCGTAGTTCGATCGCGCAGGATCAGGCCCAGGCGCTGCTCGCCGCCGAACTGGTCCTGACCGCCCAGAAGAACGCGACCCGGCCGGTGAGTGGCTAATGAGGGCGCTCCAAAACCTTCCGTCATCCCGGCGAAGGCCGGGACCCAGAGCCCAAAGGACGTCGCGCGCGACCCTGGATCCCGGCCTGCGCCGGGATGACGATATTGAGGAGAACAGGTCATGACCCCCGAAACCACCCGCCGCAACATCCTCAAGACCGCCGCAGCGCTTGCCGCCCCGACGATCGTCCCGTCCACCGTATTCGGCCAGAACGCCCCCTCGAACCGGATCGTCATCGGCGCGATCGGCGTCGGCCGCATTTCGCGCGGTCACGACATGAAGGAAATCCACAAGCACAAGGACGCCCAGATCGTCGCGGTGTGCGACGTCGATACGATCCGCCTCGGCGCCGGCAAGGAGCTGGTCGACGCGCGCTATGCCGCCAGCACCGGAAAGCCCTATTCGGGCACGCGGATGTATCATGACTATCGCGAGCTGCTCGCGAACAAGGAGATCGACGCGGTCCTGATCTCCACGCCCGATCACCAGCACGCACCGCAGGCGGTCCACGCGGTCCGCGCCGGCAAGCACGTCTATCTCCAGAAGCCCGCCGCTTTGACCATTTCGGAAGGCCGCACGATGGCCGATGCGGTCAAGGCGAGCGGGCGTATCCTCCAGATCGGCTCGCAGCAGCGCGCGCAGGATCCGTGGCCGCAATTCCACCGCGCCTGCGAGCTGGTCCGCAACGGCCGCATCGGCAAGCTCCGCAATGTCGAGGTCGGGCTGCCCGGCGATCCCTCGGGGCCGGAGGCGGCGCCGATGCCGGTGCCGCGCAACCTCAATTACGACGCCTGGCTCGGCACCACGCCCGAGGTGCCGTATACCGAGATCGGCGTCCATCCGCAGGATTCGTTCGAGGGCCGCCCGGGCTGGCTGCGCATCGAGCAATATGGCGCGGGGATGATCACCGGCTGGGGCTCGCACCATATCGACACCGCCCATTGGGGCATGGACATGGAGCATTCGGGTCCGGTCGAGGTGTGGGGCAAGGCCGAGTTTCCCACGAGCGGGCTGTGGAACGTCCACGGCGCCTTCGAGACCCATGCGCGCTACGCCAATGGCGTGACGATGAAGGTGTCGGGCGCACTGCCCAACGGGGTCAGGTTCGTCGGCGACAAGGGCTGGATCTTCGTCACGCGCAGCGGCGCGGTCACCCCTTCGGACCCGAGCGGTCCGCAGATCGATCCGCTTCAGGCGAGCGATCCGAAGATCCTGACCAGCGTGATCGGGCCGAACGAGGTTCATCTGCTCAAGGTGCCCGAGCAGCACCGCAACTGGCTCGACGCGATCCTGACCGGCGTGCCGGTGAGCGCGCCGGCGGAGGTCGGCCATCGCGGCGCCTCGACCTGTCTGCTCCACTGGACCGCGATGAAGACCGGTCGCCGGCTCAAATGGGATCCCCGGGCGGAGCGCTTCCTCGGCGACGATGAAGCGAATGCCATGCTCAGTCGTCCACAACGCGCGAAGTACGCGATCTAGTTTCCGTATCGCTCATCGTCGTTCGGGGGCGAGAAGCGGACTCGCGCGCCGGGCCTGTGGCAACTTCGGCGTGCACATGTTCTACCTTTTCCCTATGCCCGCAGGCAACGCGCAAACCGCCAAAAGGACCCCCATGATCCGCACCGGACTGATCGGCTATGGCCTTGGCGGCATGGCATTTCACGCCCCGCTGATCGACGCCGTTCCTGAGCTGGAGCTCGCCGCGATCGTCACGTCGCGCGCCGCTTCGGCGGGCGAGCGCTATCCGCAGGTGCAGGTGGTGCCCGACGTCCCGGCGCTGCTCGCCGATCCGGACATCGCGCTGGTGGTGGTCTCCACGCCCAACGACACCCATTTCCCGCTCGCCAGAGCCGCGCTCGAGGCGGGCAAGCACGTCGTGGTCGACAAGCCCTTCGCCAACACCGCCGCCGAGGCCGCGGCGCTGGTCGCGCTCGCCGAGGCGAAGGGGCGGGTGCTGAGCGTCTTCCACAATCGCCGCTGGGACAGCGACTTCCTCACCTTGCGCCGCCTGATCGATGCGGGAAGTATCGGAGAAATCACGCTTTATGAAGCACGCTGGGATCGCTTCCGCCCCGCATTGCGCGACAGCTGGCACGAAAATGCCGGGCCGGGCGGCGGCAATCTGATCGACCTCGGCCCGCATCTGATCGATCAGGCGCTCGTCCTGTTCGGCGCTCCTGAACGGTTGACCGGGGACATCGTGGCCCAGCGCGAAGGTTCGCTGGTCGACGATTATTTCGAGCTGACGCTCCATTACGGCCGGATGCGCGCCGTGCTTTCCTCGGCCTCGATCGTTCCGGCGCCGCGTCCGCGCTTCGCGGTCCACGGCACCAAAGCCAGCTTCGTCAAACACGGTATCGACCCGCAGGAAGCGCGGCTGCGCGCCGGAGGACGCCCTGACGAGGCCGATTATGGTATTGAAGATTCAGCGCAATACGGCATGCTTGTGCGCAGCGATGGATCCAGTGCGCCGATCCGGTCCGAACGCGGCGACTATCGGCGCTTCTATTCGCAAGTGGCGGAGGCAGTTGCCGGACAGGGGCCGCCGCCGGTCTCGCCGGCCGACGCGTTCGCCGTTCTGCGGATCATCGATCTGGCCCGCCAAAGTGCTGAGGAGCGGCGGTCGTTACCGATGTGACACGGCGGACCTCTGGCATTTCCCTTAGGTGAGCAGGCCCCCGGAAACGTCTATGAAACATTATTTCCGCGACTCAGGATCGCAGCATAGGGATCTTATATGCTTGGCCTCCTGGCTGCGTTGTCGAACGGGATCTATGCGCCGCAAGGCGCATCCATGGCTTGGCGGCCTGGTCTGCTGTGGGCGAATGTCGCCGCCGACGCGGTTCTCGCGCTGGCCTATTTTTCGATCGCACTCGGGCTGGCGATGCTCATTCGCCGCCGCCGCGACTTCGCCTTCGGCTGGATGTTCTGGTGCTTCGCGGTCTTCCTGACCGCGGATGGCGTGATCCATCTGTTGAGCATTGTCACTTTGTGGCATCCTTTCTATGGACTGCAGGCCATAGTTAAGGCGGTGACCGCAGCCGCGTCGATCGCGACCGCAATTGCGCTCTGGCCTCTCGTCTCGAAGGTGATTTCGATGCCGTCGCGTGCACAGCTCACTGCCGCAAATTCGGAACTCGAAGCCACCGTAAAGGAGCGCGATGCCGCGCTGGCGCAGTTGCGTGAGCAAATGGAGCAGCGCCGCGACCTTGAGGCTGCACTGGTCCAGTCGCAGAAGCTCGAGGCAGTGGGCCAGCTGACTGGCGGGATTGCGCACGATTTCAACAATTTGCTCCAGGCGGTGGCCGGTAATCTCGAGCTGATCGCGCGCAAGCCCGACGATATCGATCGCGTCGTCGCGTGGAGCGCGAGCGCACTCAACGCGGTCGAGCGCGGCCGGATGCTCACCGGGCAACTTCTCGCCTTTTCGAGTAAGCAGGGTGTCGATCTCGACTCGGTACGGCTGGTGGAACTGCTCGGGGGCGTCAAAGACCTGATCGAGCGCGCGGTCGCGCCGCTTGGGCAGGTGCGCATCGAGCGGATCGACCCCGGGCTCAATGTCGAGGTGGATGCGCTCCAGCTCGAGCTGGCGCTGCTGAACCTCGCTTTCAACGCCCGCGACGCCATGCCCCACGGCGGAATGTTGACGATCGCCGCGGACCGTCACAGCGGCGGACTCACCCCGGACCTTCCGGCCGGGGACTATGTCGCGCTCACGTTGACCGACACCGGGACCGGCATGTCGCGTGACGTGCTTGCGCGCGCGATGGAGCCTTTCTTCACCACCAAGGGCGTGGGCAAGGGCACCGGCATGGGGCTGCCGATGGCGCTCGGTGTGGCGCGCCAGTTGGGCGGATCGCTCGCGATCGAGAGCGAGGAAGGGCAGGGGACGACGATCACCTTGTTCTTGCGGGTCGCAGCCGGCCAGCCGCGCCGGATCGTCGGCGACGATGCCCGCTCGGACGTGCGCGTCGATCTTTCAGGCTGCACGATCGCCCTTGTCGACGATGATGCGCAGGTGCGCGGCTCGCTAGCGGACACGCTGACTTCGGCCGGGGCCACGGTGCGCGAGGCCTCGGATGGACGCGCCGGCATCGAGCTCGTCCGTACCGCGCGACCCGATCTGCTCGTCGTCGATTTCGCCATGCCTGGCCTGACCGGCGCGGACGTGGTTCAGCGCGTGCGCG
>JASLBO010000409.1 GCA_030146605.1 Sphingomonas sp.
GTCGGCTCCATTTTGACTAATCGTTCCCCTGCGGAAGGGGTGCAGAGTCACAAGCGACGCACTCTGGGCTCTGGGCCCCTGCTTTCGCAGGGGAACTGGCTTGCTTTATCCGCAAAGGGGAGAGGGGCTTTCGGCTAAAGCCCAATCCACGCCGCCTCATTTCCAGTCGAACGTCAGCGGCGCCTCGCGAAAGGCGAAGCGGTCGAGATGGCGCGCCACCGCGCCCTTCAGTCCCTCGAGCTGCTCGTCGCTCGACGCGTCGACCCGTATTTCGAGCCCGGTCTCGGCGACGTTGAACGTCACCACCGCATCGCCCGGATGGTTCGCGCCGCGCGCGTCTCTGGGGAAGATCACCGTGCCGTTCTCGGGGGTGAACTCGACCTGGAGATTGTGCTCCCAATGTTTGCACAATTGCTGGAGATATTTGCTCGCGCTCGCAGTCGGCACCGATGCCGTGGCGCTCGCCGTGGTAATCGTCATGGTCTCTTCCTTCCCCTGCGGCGCCAGTCCCGGCCGGCGCCGCAGCATCTCCAGTCGCGGCAGGTTCAGAGCCGCTCGATCTTCCGCGCCGCCTCGTCGAGGATGTCGGCGACTGCATGCAGCGTCTCGGGATCAACTTCCGAGCCGCCCAGTCGCTCCTGCAACACGGCGCGCAAATTGCCCATCGCACGGCGAATCGGTCCGCCGCTGGTGCGCGCGCGCTGCTCGCCGAGTTCGGCCAGCCGCTGGAACAGCGCCTCGACTTCGGCCGCCTTTTCCGTGAGCTCGGCGCTGCCGGCATCGGTGATTGCGAACGCCTTGCGCGCGCCTTCGGCCTTCGCCTCGACCAGACCCATATCGTCGAGCATGGTCAGCGTCGGATAGATCACGCCCGGGCTCGGCGCATAGGCGCCGCCCGAACGCTCCTCGATCTCGCGGATCAGGTCATAGCCGTGGCGCGGCTGTTCCTCGATCAGCTTGAGCAGCAGCAGGCGCAGCTCGCCGCCGTCGAACATCCGCCGCCCGCGCCCGCCGCCGCGGCCGCCCTCGTGCATGTCCCAGCCGCCGCCCATGCCCCAAGGCCCGCGGCCCCAGCCACGCCCCGCGCCGCATTCGTGACGGCCGTGCCGCCCATGTGTGTGAAATCGCATTTCGTAAACTCCTGTACGACTCGTGATGCTTCCACGATATATCTTGAACGCATTTGCGCAAGTCCTTTCCAGCCAACCTTTGTAACGCACGGCCGCGCGGCCTATCTCTGGCGGTCATGGCCGACCTCTTCGCGACCGACGAACAGACCGCCCCCGCCGAGGCGCCGACCAGCGGTCCGCTGGCCGACCGCCTGCGCCCGCAACGGCTCGATCAGGTGGTGGGACAGGAGCATCTCACCGGTCCCGAGGGGGCGATCGGCCGGATGGTCGCGGCGGGCAGATTGAGCTCGATCATCCTGTGGGGCCCGCCTGGCACCGGCAAGACCACGATCGCCCGCCTGCTCGCCGACGCGGTGGGGCTGCGCTTCGTCGCGATCTCGGCGGTGTTTTCGGGGGTCGCCGATCTCAAGAAGGTGTTTGCGGAAGCGCGCGAATATGCCCGGATCGGGCGCAAGACCTTGCTGTTCGTGGACGAAATCCACCGCTTCAACCGCGCCCAGCAGGACGGCTTCCTGCCTTATGTCGAGGACGGCACCGTCACCCTGGTCGGCGCCACCACCGAGAACCCGTCATTCGAGCTGAATGCGGCGCTGCTCAGCCGCGCGCAGGTCCTGATCCTCCACCGGCTCGATCACAAGGCCTTGTGCAAGCTGCTCGATCGCGGCGAGGAACTCGAGAGCCGCCCCCTGCCTCTCACCCCCGAGGCGCGCGATGCTCTGGTCGCCAGCGCCGATGGCGACGGCCGCTTCCTGCTCAACCAGGCCGAGACCTTGTTCTCGGTCAGCTTCGAGGCGCCGCTCGACTCCGTAGCGCTCGGCGACTTCCTCCAGCGCCGCGTCGCGGTCTACGACAAGGACCGCGAAGGCCATTACAACCTCATCTCGGCGCTGCATAAGTCGATCCGCGGCAGCGATCCGCAGGCGGCACTATACTATCTGGCGCGGATGCTCACTGCCGGCGAGGAGCCGCTCTATGTCCTCCGCCGCCTCACCCGCGCCGCGGTCGAGGACATCGGCCTCGCCGACCCCAATGCGCTCGTCCAGTGCATCGCCGCCAAGGATACCTACGACTTTCTCGGCTCGCCCGAAGGCGAGCTCGCGATCGCGCAGGCGTGCCTCTATCTCGCCACCGCGCCCAAATCGAACGCGGCCTATGCGGCGCAAAAAGCGGCGTGGCGATCGGCGAAGGAGACCGGCTCGCTGATGCCCCCGGCCAACATCCTCAACGCGCCCACCAAGCTGATGAAGCAGATCGGCTATGGCAAGGGCTATACCTACGATCACGACGCCGAGGACGGCTTTTCGGGCGACAATTACTGGCCCGACGAAATGACCCCGCAGAGTTTCTACAATCCCACCGATCGCGGCATGGAAAAGCGCATCGCCGAGCGCATGGCATGGTGGGACGAGATGCGGGCGAAGCGGCGCGATGGGTGATTCTCCCCCACCGTCACCCCGGCGAAAGCCGGGGCCCACAGTCCCGGAAGGCGGCGCTCGTGGCTCTGGATCCCGGCTCCCGCCGGGATGACGAATAGAGAGAGGTGACAATGGATGACTGGGAAGAGGTCTGTGCCTTTGCGCGCACCCTGCCCGACGTCGTGATGGAAAGCTGGTGGGGCACGCTCTGCCCCAAGATCAACGGCAAGGGCCTGATGTCCCCCGGCCGCGAGCAGGGCAGCTTCGCCCTGATGGTCACGGCACCGGAGAAGGAGCTGTTGTTCGAGACCGATCCCGACACCTTCTGGCAGACCGATCACTACGCCAATTACCCGATGCTGCTCGTCCGCTACGGCACCGGCAGCCGCGAGCGGATCGAACTCTACATCCAGCGTGCATGGTGGGACCGCGCCAAGAAACCGCAGTGGATGGCTGCGGGCATGGCGGAGCGGCCGTGAGTTTCGGTTGGGAGGAAGCGGTCGCCTGTGCGCTCGCCTTTCCCGGCGTGACGATGGGCGCCGGCGCCAGGGGTTCGGTTTCGCCGCAAGTCCGCGGCCGGCAGATCGTCTCGCAAGGCCGCGCCGCCGGAACCTATGTCCTTCGCGCCACCCGCGAGGAGATCGAGATACTCAAGGACACCGACCCGCAAACCTTCTGGCAGACACCGCAATACCAGGGATGGCCTACCGTGCTGGTAAATGCCGCGAGCGCAGAGCCCGAACGGATGACAAAGCTGATCGCGCGCGCATGGTGGGATCGTGCGAGCACAGCCCAGCGCATTGCTGCGGGAATGGAAGAACGCCCCTGAACTTCACCGATTTCTTCGCCATCGACTGGTCCGGCCAGGCGGTGGAGCGGCCCAGGGGGCTGGCCGTCGCACACGCCCGGGCCGGAAGCGAGGCGCCCGAGATCGTCGATCGCAACTGGTCGCGGGCGGACATTCTCGAATGGCTGGAGCAGCTCGCCGCCGACGGCACCCGCGCATTGATCGGCCTCGATCTCTCGCCCGCCTTTCCGTTCGAGGACCAAGGCGCCTATTTTCCCGGCTGGAGCGCGTCGCCGCCCGACGGCCCCTCGCTGTGGCAGCTGGTTGACCAACTCAGCGCCGATGACCCGCATCTCGCCTCGACCAGCTTCGTCAATCACCCGCATGCCCGTCGGCACTTTCGCCAGCGCGGCGATTGCGGCGATCTGTTTCCGCCGGGGCGCGGCAGGTTCCGGATCTGCGAGCATGGCCAGGAACTGATGCGGCTTTCGCCCTATAGCTGCTTCAACCTCGTCGGCGCCTCGCAGGTCGGCAAGTCGAGCCTGACCGGGATGCGCGTGCTGCACCGGTTGCGCGGCAAGCTCGGCCTGTGGCCCTTCGATCCGGCTCCCGAAACCGGCCCCCTGCTGGTCGAGATCTATACCGCGCTGCCCGCACGCCTCGCCGGCATGCGCAAGGGGATCTCGAAAATACGTGATCGCGAGACGCTCGATTCGCTGCTCGCCGCGTTCGGATCGGCGCCGCATCGCCAATTGCCGCGCTATGACGATCACGCCACCGACGCGATTTTGTCCGCCGCCTGGCTCCGCGTCGCCGCCGCGCGACCAGAACTCTGGTCGCCCGCGCTGCTCACGCCCGAATTGGCACGAACGGAGGGCTGGACCTTCGGCGTCCCCTGACGCAAAGGAGCGCGGACGCCGGCTTAGCTCAGTTGGTAGAGCGCCAGTTTTGTAAACTGGATGTCGCGGGTTCGATTCCTGCAGCCGGCACCATCTATGCCGCCGCGTCGGTACCCGGCCAGCCGCGCCGCGCCGCGAAGGCACCGAACAACTCGAGCCAGACATGCGGCTTGCCGTGGGGGCCGAGCAGCGGCGCGCCATGCCCGCCTTTCTCGGCGATCATCAACTCGGACGGTACGCCGGCGGCCTGCAGCGCAGCGAACATCGCGATGCTGTTCGCCGCCTTGACGGTCTTGTCGTCCGCGGCGTGACAGACGAAGGTCGGCGGCATTGTCGCGGGAATGTTGCACTCGAGCGACCATTCGCGCGCGAGCGCCTCCGAAGGGGCGCCGCCGAGCAGCTCGCGCCGCGACTGGCCGTGCGCGAGGGCCGGCAGCATCGAGACCACCGGGAAGAACATGCCGATCGCGAGCGGGCGCGGCGACAGGCGATCGGCGGCGTCGAGCGGCGCATAGGTCCCGCTATGGGCGCGCTGGCCCAGTTCGCCGACCAGATGCCCGCCCGCCGAGAAACCGATCGCCGCGACGCGCGCCGGATCGATCGACCATTTGCCCGCGCCGGCGCGGATCAGCCGGATCGCCCGCTGCGCATCCTGCACCGGCGTCAGCGGCCCGTCGCGCCAGCCGCCACGGGGCAGACGATAGAGCAATTCGAACGCGGTGATTCCCTCGGCCGCGAACATCCGCGCCACGCGCGAGGGCTGCCGCCCCACGGCGACGCGGGCATAGCCGCCGCCCGGGATGAG
>JASLBO010000441.1 GCA_030146605.1 Sphingomonas sp.
GCCTCGTCCGGCACGACCTGCTCGACGCGGCATGGGCTGGTGAACGCCTTCAGGAACCGATAGGCGGAAAGCGACAGCTTCATCCGCGCGGCCGAAGCCATGTTGACCACGATGACATGAGTATCGTCCCGGCATTCCAGCGCCACATCATCGGAAACCACCAGGCGAGCGGCCATCAGGGGATCGTCACCCACGGGATCGCCCTCTGCGCCGGACCGGCTAGCGTCGCCCGTGCCGGGATATCGCCCCGGCAAATCGTACGATCCGGTCGTGGACGCTGGAGATGCTGGATCGCGAATGGCCCCGAGACTGCGCATTTTCCGGTCAGACGCTGCTCTGCCGCGCGGCAGCTTTGAAAACCGCGACCCGCGCCACCATGCCGCCCGCTCTCCTGCCGAGGCTCAGCAGCATGATCGCGGCGCCCAGCAACATCAGGGTCCGCCAGAAAATCTCGAGAAAGCCGCTAAGAAGTTCGAGCGCCGTCATTCCGGCGAGAGCGTGGTGCCAGAGTTCCTGCAGCATGGCCGGATAGGCGCCGGCCACGTTCAGGACCACGAACTTGAAGATGACGATCAGCAGGTAGATCAGGAACACCGCCCCGGCCACGGAATAGACGGCCAATGCCCATTTGGCTCTGTTGCTCAAGCTGCTTCGTGCGATCGAAGCTCCTCTCCCGAACAGCTTCGCGGCGATCTCCTCCAGCCACGCGGTTTGTTGCTTGCGCAAGTTGACGATGCCGAACAGGTCGCTCATCAGCCAATAGCCGTCCATGCGGAGGAATGGATTGAGCGTCATTACAATATTCAAGTCGATCATTACGAAAGCGAATAGGAAAATCAGATTTCCGCTTTCGATATACAGCGCCAACGTCAGCAACATAAATAGCGACTCGAAGTACACGCCTCCGATATCTATCATTGCGCGTTGCCGCCTCGGCAGTCTCCATGCCTCCGAAACGTTGGTCCACAGCACCGTATAGATGATGTACAGGCCCCAGCCGATCGTCATCCGCCTGCAGCCGTAATGAGCAGCGGCGCTGGCATGACCGAACTCATGGCAAATCGTGCCCAGCGTGGAAAGCAGCATGATCAGTAGAATGCCCGCAGCATTGAGCTGATTGAAGTCGACACGCTGCTCCTGAATGAGCACGCCATATACATAGGCATGCGAGGCAACGAACAACAGCGCCCCGAGAAGTAGTGCGGGCCACTTGAACATGAAGCTCAAACATTGGGCCACGGCGTCGACCACGCTGGGCGGGAAGATCGGCAGCTTGATGAACAGGAAAGCGCGCTGGGGCTGGCTGCTCACTGCCACCCGGGCTGGATCCTGATGGGCATGGATCAGGATGCCCTTGGGGAGCAGAGACTGCCGCACGAGCCGCCGCAACCAGTCCGGCTCGAAGCTGCCGGGGTGGTGGCCCAGAAACGCGTCGATCGCCTCCTCCTCGGTGCGCTGGCCATCGAACTGCCGCACCAGCTCCATGTAGAGGGCTGGAATCACGAAGCGGACCGGCTCATTGGCGCTCGGCACCACGCAGAGGGTCATCGGCTTGCCGGCGTCCGAATCGAAGTCGGAAGCTTCCAGTAGGGGATTGGGGAAGGGACGCTGATCGTCGGTCATGAACCTGGCATCCGCAAGCTGCAGCAATCGCGCGGGCGATAATGGCGGGACCGAAACGCGGTTCGATCCCGCCCGGCTGTTGTCCTGAGCGATCTCAGGACCCCAGTTACGCTTTGATCGGCACGTCCGGAGCATCGCAACGGCCGTTGCAACGGCCCGCCAGCTCCAGCCGGTCCTCGAGCTCGATGATTTCGAACTCGTCGATCAACAGGGATTCGTCGGTGTCTACCTTTTCGATGCTCATGGTAACTCTCCCTAGTCTTAGGCTACATTCGGAACGGATCTAATTTCCGTTCCACGGATCGATGCACGCGCTTGTTCACATGCCCGTCCCGTGCATCAGCGGACGAACAATCTCTCCAATTGCTTGTGCGGTTTCAGATCGGCAGGGGGCTCTATTGCCGCGATCGCGTCCCGGGCCGCGAGCTGACACAGGAGCGTCCATATCCGCGAGCGCTCGCTCCCGGCGTGTTGGTCGAGCCAGTCGAGGCCGACTCCGTCCCGCGCGGAAAGCTGCCTGGCCAGCCCCGTAATTCGCGCGGGCAACCGGTAGCATTTTCCGGTGACCGCATCGGACCAGATCGTGTCGGCATCCCCGCTCAACGGAACGATGCGGCGATGGTTGATCGCCAGGCGCCCACCTGCCGCGAGGTCGCGGCCCAATATCCGCGCGACGTCCTCGATATCCCGCTCGGGGAGCCTGCAGGGCACCCGCCAATGGTGAAAGCGATCTCCGCCGGACCACTCGTCCGCATGCTTTTGCAGCGCAGCGCCGAAAAACGAATACGCACTCTGAACCGCCGCCGCGACGAAACGCTCGCTTTCCTCACCCTGAAGTGCCCGGCCGGGGTCGATCGCCGGCGCCGTCCGGCAAAGCCGCTTTCCACCGCTCATATGCGCAATCACCACTAAGATCGGCGAACCAAAGCGCGCAGCCATGTCGAGCAAACCGGTTTTCACACGCGCCGTCGATCCCAAGATCCGTACGCTCGCGCGCCGCTGATCCCCGCGCGGGCCGTCCAGTCCCGTATTGCCGTCTATGGTGGACAGGACGCACCCACCCCTCGCCAAGGTTTTGGCGAGAGCGAGCGCGCCGCCATGATCTTCGGCGTTGACGATCCTGAGATGCTTCCAGAGCGCCGCGTCGGGGTTCGCGGTCCGTCCGGTATGATAGTCATTGAACGAATCGGCCGCCAACGGAAGGCAGGTTGGAATACCGGCATGCGCCAGGTCCGACGGGATGTAACGCATCGGCCCCAAATGAAAGGACGCTATCAACAGTCCGCGTCCGCGAGCCAGAATATCCTTTATCAAGCCGAGCGGAATATCCTCGATCTGCGACACATCCGCAGCTTCGGTCAAACTTGGAAGATAGTGGTGATGGTACTCCCAGCCGCCGATAATCTTGCTGATCGCGCCGGCTCTTGCCGTGCGGGCGATCTTTTCTGGAGACCAGGTTCCACCGAACAGTGATAGCAGGTTCATGTGATATGCCCGCAGCCCGAACCGGACGAGTTCCGCTTCGCTCAGCGCATGTACGGCCTCCAGGATTTCAGGCTTGTCGCTGCCTCCACGCTGGAGCAATCGCGTTAGTCGCGTGTTGCTTGTGGATACGCCCTCGCGGCCCATCTTTGCAGCGAAGTCCGGTATTGCCTTCACAAGGCCTGCCTCCCTTGTTTGGATGGGACTACGGAAGCTCCGCGGTCGCCGGTTCGATCACTGACCCCGGAGCCGGCTTCGAGTCCGCGTCCGCCTCCGCCTGCTTGGCCTGAAAATAGTCGATCATTTCCCGCTTTGCGGTGCGACGAACGCCAGGGCACGGCGCCTTTTTGTGATCCATCCGGATCTGCGGGCAATGAACGCCTTGGCAGGCAGGCAACATGTGACAGCTCTGGCAGCCGGTATCGCGTTCGAAAGCAGGCTCGGTCCACAGCGCCATCTTGTCGACGTCCAGATCAAGCGTCCCGTCCGGCAGCAGCTTGCCGACGAGATTGCGATCCTTTTTGTCGAGGTCGACCGTGCACTTCATCAGATCGCCGTGCGCGCCGATGATGAAATTATAGGGGCGGACCGCGTAGCAGACCTGGGTGCCCAGAGCGGCGCCGGGCCGCCAGCCGCTGGTGACCCGCAGCCCCAGAGAGCGAGCCGCGGCCTTGAGCCTCATCCGTACGGCCTGGGCTTCGTGCGTGCCGCAAATGGCGAGTTCACCGTCGTTTTCGCCTCCCCAGCGGCCGACCGCGTGGAAAGAAAGCGTGAAACGGTCGTCGTTTCCGAACCGCGTCTGCAGAAGCGCGAGGAATTTCTCCAGACCGGGCACATTGGACGGCGCGAAGTTGACGCGGATGACGACCGAGAATTCGTCCTCCCGCTCGCTCATCCTCGCCAGATTGTCGTAGATCGTCTGGAAGCTGCCCCCGCCGTCGCGCCGCGGCCGCTGCCGGTCATGATCCTCGGGCAGCCCGTCGAGCGTGATCTGGAAATCGGTGATCCGCCACGCCAGCAGGCGATCCACCACCTCCTCTGTCAGCAGATAGGCATTCGTGGTGATGTGGCTGAAATAGTCGATGCCTTCGCGCTCGGTAATCTCGGCAAAATAGGGCGCGAGTTCCTCGATCGCCTCCATTCCGTAAAGCGGCTCGCCGCCGAACCAGCCCACCGTCAGCTCGCGCAGCGAGCTCGCGCGGCTCTCGACCAGTTTCCTGATGCCCTCGCGAACTTCCGGCCGCATGGTCCCACGCCTGAAGCTCTCATAGCAGTAGGTACACCGGAAGTTGCAATCTTCGGAGGGCAGCAGGATCAGCTCGAGCCGATCGCTGCGATGGTTCTCCTGGCCAAACGCATATTGCACCCGCCGCAATTCGTCGGCCTCGCCCGGAACGAGATAGCCGCGCTTGGCAAGGTAGCCGGTGATCCCGGCTTCGGCACCCGACAGGCCTTTTTGGCTGATCAGCCCGAGAACCGTCTCGCGCTGCGCCGGCCGAAACGCATTCATCGAACCGGAATAGGTGTTCCACAGCAACAACCAGCCATCGGTCGCCGTTGCCTGAACATTGAAGCGGGAGGGCTTCCACCGCCGCTGCAGGGCCGCACCAGGCGTATCATCCGATCCGGGGACATTTGGCGTGGCAGAGGGGCTGCTGTCGAGCGGCGATCGCTTGAGGACGTCATCACGCGTGCCCATAGCAACTCCTCTCACCACCTGAATCAACGGCGCATCTTCACAAGTAGTTTCAGGTCGCACCAAAAAGATGCTCCAGACATACGCTCGCCCTCACCACTTGCGTCTCTGTATTGTACACCGGCCAACTAAGACAGGTGGCCACAATTAATTCTATTTTGCGTAGCATCATCTGCGATAGGCAGGAACTCTTGGCCCAGCTCTGTTATATCCGGTTCGGATGTTTCAAGCGAAGTTGCTGACGACAGCGGAGCCGTGGAACCCGCGCCTAGAACAGTTCCCAATGCGTTTCCGGATCGGCGTCGCCGGTCGCGAGGAACCAGGTGATCGCGCGATGCGCCTCGACTGCGGACACGAACCGCTCGGCCGGAAGCTCGATGCGCTCGCCGCCCCACCAGATCAGGCCCGGCCCCGGCCCCGCAGGCGCCGACGCAGTGGCATAGATCCGGCTGCGATCGGTGAACTCGAGCAACAGATAATAACCGAGCGCTGGATCGAGCGAGAGGAACAGCGTCTGGTCGATCTGCCCCACACGAT
>JASLBO010000442.1 GCA_030146605.1 Sphingomonas sp.
CTCGACCGCGCCGCCGGCACCGGTGTCGCCTTTTTCGCAACCGACGTGCCCGATACGACCGGCACCCGCTCGGCCTTCACCCCCGTCGAGGAAAGGCTCGCCACCTCCGCGCGGAAATTCTCCACAAACAATTAAGCATACCCCCCGCACATCACCGCAATCCCGCCTTAAACCTCCCTAGGATAACAAGAGCGAAGTCAATCGCTTTGACCGGGGGGTCGGGGTTTCGTGAAAACGCTGTTGCTATCGTTCCTCGCGCTGCTCGAAGCAGCCTCGCCCGTGGCGCTGCCGCCGATCGCGGTGGCACCGGTGGCGATCCCGATGGCCCGCCCGCGCGTGGCGATCATCGACAGCGGTGTCGCCAAAACCACCGAGCTCGCCGGCCTCGTCTCCGCCGAATATGACATGGCCTCGGATCCAGGGCGCCCCGCGTTCCAGCCGCGCTACGATCACGGCACGATGGTCGCGACCATCCTGGCGCGCGCCGCGCACGGCCAGGTCGACATCATCTCGCTGCGTATCGACGATCCCGCCGGCTGCCCCGCCGGCGCCAATCCGCCCTGCCAGCCCTCCGCGGCGCCGGTTGCGCGCGCGATCCGCCACGCCACCGATCTCGGCGTCGACGCGATCAACATCTCGCTCGCGCTCGATCCGGACGCATCGATCACCGCAGCGATCGCCAACGCCGCCGCCAGGGGCATCCGCGTCGTGCTCGCCGCCGGCAATGACGGCTATGATCACCCCGGCAATCTCGGCCCCGCGCGCGCCGCCTATCCCAACGCAGTGCTGGTCGGCGCGATCGACTCGAACGGCAAGCCATGGCGCGGCACCAACCGCCCCGATGCGGCGCCCGATGGCTATAGTTATGCCTGGCAGCTTGGCGTGAAGGTCCCCACTGCGGCGATCGACGGCCGCGCGGTCACCGGCACCGGCACGTCGTTCGCAGCGCCGCTCGAAACCGCGCGCTTCCTCGCCAGCCGGACCACCGCCGCCCGCTAATCGACGGCGCCGGCCGGTTGCAGACCGCGCCGATGGCAGGCAGACTGGCGCGCATGAAACTCCTCCTCCTCCCGATGCTGGCGCTGCTCGGCGCCGCCCCCGCGCCCGAGACCAAATGGCAGCGCATCTTCGACGGCAAGACGCTCGACGGCTGGACGCCCAAGATCACCGGCCGCGCGCTGGGCGAGGATCCGCTACGCATGTTCACCGTGCATCAGGGGGCGATCCGCGTCTCGCACGCCAATTACAAGAAGTTCGGGGGCGAGTTCGGCCATCTTTTCTGGAAGGCGCCGCTCACGGCATATCGCATCCGCTTCGACTATCGGCTGTTCGGCGAGCCGCTGCCGGGGATCCAGGAGTGGCAGGCTGCGAATTCGGGGCTGATGTTCCATGCCCAGGCGCCTGCGACGATGCGGCGCGATCAGGATTTCCCGGTGAGCCTCGAGTTCCAGCTGCTCGGCATTCCGCGGCCCAAAAGCGAGCCAAGCGGCAATCTCTGCACCCCCGGCACCAGTGTGGAAATCGACGGTAAACGCGACGCCCCCCACTGCATCCTGTCCTCGGCCCCCCTGCTGCCGGTCGGCCGCTGGACCAAAGCCGAAGTCGAAGTGCTGCCCAACGGCCAGATCACCCATTTCATCGACGGCAAGCCCGTGCTGCATTATGCTGCGGTCGAACTCGACCCCCAAGACAAGGACGCCCAGCCACTGATTGTCGCGGCGGGGGGCAAGGTCCAGTTGAACCAGGGCTATATCGCGCTGCAGAGCGAGGGCCACCAGATCGAGTTCCGCAACATCGAGCTGCAACGCCTCGACTGAGCAAGCCGTCCGAAGCGGCCTCATTTGCCGAGCGCGGCATGCCGGAGCGGTCCGGAAGTGACAGGAAAGCGCACTCTCCAGCGCGTGCTCCGAACGGCAGCACAGGGGCGGCAGCTGCCATGGACTTCACCCCATCGGGAAAGCCGCTCCCCGCTGCGTTCACCGATACCGCAGCGTTTTCTCGAATCCCTCATTCGCCCTGGTCATCTTGGCCAGGGCCCTGAGGTGACCGCGAACGTGCCGTTCGAACCGGGTTTCGTCATAGATGCCGGTAGCCTGATATTCGTCCTGGCCGATCAGCTCCTTGAGCCGCCTGGCGAGCGCATCCTGATCATTGGTGCAATCCGCGGCTTTGAGCGCACGGCAAACCCATTCCTCGGCCGCGGCCCTGTCGTAATCGTCCCGCGCCTCATAGCCGCGCCTGTCCGCCGCCGCCTGGTCCAGCCTCGAAGCCTCGAACCGGCGCTCCAGCCACTTCCGGACCAGTTCCCCATCCCATGCTTTTGCCGGATTCGTCATCGCTCTCTCCACACCGGACCCGCATGCCCCAATAGATGAAGCGAGGACAGCAGCTACATCGGAGGAACAGGGGTTTCCCGCGCGCCCGGATGGGGAAGAGGCGCGACTGCGCAGAAACCCGCGCTCGCCTTCCGAAATCGCTCAGACGTAATGCGGCTCGCCGCGCTCGTGCAGGTCCTCATAATGGACCAGGGCCGGCTCCGCGCCCAGGGGCACCGGTTCGCCGCCGCGAAACGCCCATTCGCCGCGGTCGCAATCCTCCGCGCGAACATAGCCGTTGATGTAGAGGCGGCGCTGGTGGTGCGAGCGGTTGGTGCCCGATCCGTGCACCAGATAGGGGTTCCACAAAGCGAGGTCACCGGGCTCGAGCACGAGGTCGATCGCATCGTCGGCCGACAGCCCCGCCGCGAGCAGCACGTCGTCGGCCATCGCGTTGCCGAGCACCTCGGTAGAGGTGTCGAGATCGATGTCGCCCCTCTCGTGCGTGCGCGGAATGAAACGCATGCAGCCCGATTGCGGCGTGTGCGGATCGATCGCCAGCCCCGTCTGGACATAGGAAGTGCCGAGATTGCGATAGCATGCGTCGGGCTTGCGGAAGCGCGAGTCCTGATGCCAGGCGAAATCGCCCAGCCCGCCTGCCGCTTTCCAGTGCAGCTGGTTGATGATCTGCTTGATATCGCCGCCGATCAGCGGGTTGAGTATCGCCGCGAAACGGGGATCGAGCCGGACCCGGTCGAGCACCTTCTGGTGATAAGACGGCCATTGCACCATCCGCACCAGTGGCGCTCCGTCCGCTCCCGGCACGACATTGTAGAACAGATTGCCGTGGCGAAACTTTCGGCCGTGCGCGACGCCCTCGGCGTGGATCTGGTCGATCGCCCTGCCGATTTCCGCCACTTCCCCGGCCGCGAAAATGCCGCGCAGCACTGCATAGCCCTCGCGCCGGAATTTGGCGACATAGTCGCCGGCTTCGCCAACAGGCGAGCCAGGCTGCTCGAAACCCACGCTTTTCCTCCACGACCGGTCGCCTCGGTTCTGGGCCCTGGACGTGCAGTGCGGCAAGAAGCTTGCGCGCCGTGCCCGATGCCCTGCGGCTATGGCGCAGCCCGCCGTTTTAGCAGGCGGCCGAGGTCCTGGTGCGGCTGGGGTGCACCGCCCGGAATCATACCCGCGCCGCACGATAGCCGCCCGCCCGCTTCCGAGCAGGCAAACCCTCAACACACCCGATCCGCAGCATCCATCCGGTGCGCAGAAACCGCGTCTCGACATCAAACCCGCCAGCTACGCACCTTTCGCAAAGGTCTCGCAATGTAGGATTTCGTCTGCTTCAATGCCGGCGGCCAGCCTGTCCGGCCCGCTCTTTTGACCCCGTCGATCCCCGGCAGCCCTGCGCAACTATCTTTCGGGCCAGCGCATCATTATTGCCGATTCGCCGTGCAAAGTGTGAAATTAGGCGTCGCAAATCCTACAAGCCGGCGCGATTCAATATCGTCATCCGCGCGGGCAATTCGGCCATCACCGACTCGCGGTCCGCTGCATCGCTGATGCCCCACCGCACGATTTCCGCGAGCGTGCGGGCGCAGCCGACGCACCAGCCGGTGGCGTCGTCGATCCGGCAGATATTGATGCATGGCGACCGGATCGGAGCCGATCCGGCGCCCGCCGCGGCGGTCACGCGCCCAGCGTGTACTTCAGGAAATCGGGTACCGGGCCGTTCCAGCCGTCATCGGGCCCGTCCTGCGCCGACGATTGTGCCTGACGCCGCGGTTCGTGGCTCGGCCGTTCTTCGCGCGGCCGTTCGTCGCGCGGGCGTTCGTCGCGTGATCTGCCACGCCCCCCGCGCTCGCGGCGGGGCCCTGCATCACGATGGCGAGGTTCGGCTTCACCTGCCGGCCGCGCCTCGCGTTCGGGTGCGGCTTCGGGTTGCGCCTCTATAGCAACTTCAGGCTCGACCGCGCGCGGCTCGGCTTCGACCTTGCGGCCGCCGCGCCGCCGGACTGCGGGCTTGCGCTCTTCGACCGGTGCTTCCTCGCGCGCCGCTTCGCCGCCTGCCGGCTTCATGCGCTCGATCTTCATGCCGGTGAGCTTTTCGATCTCCGAAATGTTCTCGGAATCCTCGGGGGTCACCAAAGTATAGGCGATCCCGGTTGCGCCCGCGCGGCCGGTGCGGCCGATGCGGTGGACATAATCGTCGGGATGCCACGGCGCGTCGAAATTGAAGACGTGGCTGACGCCCTTGATGTCGAGCCCGCGCGCGGCGACGTCGGAGGCGACGAGGATGTTGACCGTGCCGGCCTTGAACCGGTCGAGCTCGGCGATGCGCTGTGATTGCTCCATGTCGCCATGGATCTCGGTCGAGCGGAAGCCGCTCTTCTGCAAGCTCTTGTTGAGGTCGCGGACCGTGGTCTTGCGGTTGCAGAAGATGATCGCGGTGGTCACGTCCTCGGCGCGCAGCAGCTCGCGCAGCACATCGCGCTTCTTGGGCGCGGCGACGTTGACCACCCATTGGCGGATATTGACGTTGGCCGTCGCCGGGCGCGCGACTTCGACGCGCTTGGGATCGGTGAGGAACTTGTCGGCGAGCTTCTTGATCACCGGCGGCATCGTCGCCGAGAAGAGCAGGGTCTGCCGGGTTTTGGGCAGCTTGGTGCAGATTTCCTCGATGTCGGGGATGAACCCCATGTCGAGCATCCGGTCGGCCTCGTCGATCACCAGCAGGCTGCAGCCGGTGAGCAGGATCTTGCCGCGGCCGAACAGGTCCATCAGCCGGCCGGGGGTGGCGATGAGGACGTCGACGCCCTTTTCGAGCGCCTTGACCTGATCGCCCATCTGCACGCCGCCGATGAGCAGCGCCATCGAGAGCTTATGATTGACGCCGTATTTGTCGAAATTCTCGGCCACCTGCGCGGCGAGTTCGCGCGTCGGCTCGAGGATCAGGCTGCGCGGCATCAGCGCGCGGGTCCGCCCTTCGCCGAGGATGTCGATCATCGGCAGCACGAAGGCCGCGGTCTTGCCGGTGCCCGTCTGCGCAATGCCGATCAGGTCCTTGCCCATCAGCACCGAAGGAATCGCCTGGCGCTGGATCGGCGTCGGCTCGGTATAGCCCGAGTCGGTTACTGCGCGCAGAAGGTCGTCAGACAGGCCGAGATCGGCAAAGCTCATGTATTTTTCCGGAAAAAGGCATGGTTACCCATGCCGCCAAAGCCTTCACGCGCTTGCGGATTTGGCCGCATATGTCAAGCCGAAGGAGGCTTTCAGCGCGCCGGAACCAGCGATGCGAAGGACTGGACGGCGCATTGCCGGCCCGAGCGCGAGCGGATCGCGTCGCGTTTGGCGCACATCTTCC